>JBDHSR010000068.1:0-11790 GCA_039808305.1 Gemmobacter sp.
GGGGCGAGGATGGGGCGATCGGAGAGGATTGCCGGAGGGATGATCGGGAAAGGAGCAAAACGCGCTGTGACCAATAAACCCGTGTGAACTCTTCTCCCCGCCAGGAACAAGGCGCGCAGCGGCGCCGGGCCACATCCCTCACAGAGGACCGGCCCCCGTGTGAGCCACAGACCCGCCCGGAATCAAGGCACGCAGTGCCGCCGGGCAGCGCCCGACCGCCCCCTCGGGCGGGCGCTTGGGTGACGTTGGCGCGGGGATTTGGGTTAAGCGGTGCTCAGCCATAAAGCGCAGACCACAAGCGGAGCAGCGCCCACCCGGCGGTCGGGCGCTGCCCTCTGTGGCATGGGATGGCGGGGGAAGAAGGGGTGGAGTTCATCCTCGGAGGCCGCCCGGGGGCGATCCTACCGCCCCTCCGCCGTCTCCAGCGCCTCCTGCGCCTCCAGCCAGAGCGCCTCGGCCTTGGCCTCCGCCGCCTCCAGCTCGGCGAATTTCGCCGTCCAGACCGCGAGGTCCTGCTTCTTCGCCTCGTCGTAAAGCTCCGGATCGGCCAGCCGGTCCTGCAACTTGCCGCGCATCTCGGCGAGCTTCGCCAGCCTGTCCTCGCAGCGGCGCACCTCGGAGCGCAGGGAAAGGATTTCCTCCCGCCCGGCTTTCCTCGGCTTTTCAACGGCTTTCGGGGCGTCCTTCACAGGCTCGTCGCCGGCCAGCAATTCGGCGCGATAGGTCTCCAGATCCTTCTCGTAGGGCAGGACCGCGCCGCCCTTCACCAGCCAGAGCCGGTCGGCCACCAGCGACAGCAGGTGCATGTCGTGGCTGACGAGGATCACCGCGCCGGAATATTCGGTCAGCGCCTCGACCAGCGCCTCGCGGCTTTCGATGTCGAGATGGTTGGTCGGCTCGTCGAGGATCAAGAGATGCGGCGCGTCGATGGTGGCCAGCAGCAGCGAAAGCCGCGCCTTCTGGCCGCCGGACAGCCGCCCCACCTCGGTCTCGGCCTGATCGGCCATCAGCCCGAAGCCGGCCAGCCGGGCGCGCAGCCGCGCCTGATGCTCCCCCGGGCGCAGGCGCTGGACGTGCTGGAGCGGCGTCTCCCCGACATGCAGCTCCTCGACCTGATGCTGGGCGAAGAAGCCGATGCGCAGCTTCGAATGGCGATGCAGCGCGCCGCCCATCGGGGCGAGCTTGCCGGCGAGCAGCTTCGAGAGCGTCGATTTCCCCTCGCCGTTGCGGCCCAGAAGCGCGATGCGGTCGTCCTGGTCGATGCGCAGGTTGAGCCGGCGCAGCACCGGCGCCGCGCCATAGCCGACCGACACGCCCTCCATGTTGACGATGGGGGGCGACAGCTCTTCGGGTTCGGGGAAGCTGAAGACCATCTTCGCCGCGTCCTCGGGGGCGGTGATCGGCGCCATCTTCTCCAGCATCTTGATGCGGCTTTGCGCCTGCACCGCCTTCGACGCCTTGTAGCGGAAGCGGTCGACGAAGCTTTGCAGATGCGCCCGGCGCGCCTCCTGCTTGCGGGCCTCGGCGGCCTGCACGGCGCGGCGTTCCGCCATCTGGCGGGCGAACTGGTCGTAGCCGCCCTGCCAATAGGTGAGCTTGCGGTTGTCGAGATGCAGGATGCCCTGCACCGCCCGGTTCAGCAGCCCCCGGTCATGGCTGATGATGATGACGGTATGGGGATATTTCTGGAGATAGCTCTCCAGCCAGAGCGCGCCTTCGAGGTCGAGATAGTTGGTCGGCTCGTCGAGCAGCAGGTAATCGGGCTGCGCGAACAGCACGCCCGCCAGCGCCACCCGCATCCGCCAGCCGCCCGAGAAATCGGAGCAGGGGCGCAGTTGCGCCTCGGCGTCGAAGCCGAGGCCGCGCAGGATCGCGCTGGCGCGCCCCTCCGCGCTCCAGGCGTCGATGTCGGCGAGCCGGGTCTGGATCTCGGCGATGCGGTGCGGGTCGGCGGCGGTCTCGGCCTCGGCGAGCAGGGCGCCGCGCTCGGTATCGGCGGCGAGCACCGTGTCGATCAGCGAGGTGGCCGAGGACGGCACCTCCTGCGCCACGCCGCCGATGCGCGCCCGCGCCGGCAGCGCGATCTCGCCGCCCTCCAGCGCCAGCTCGCCCCGGATCAGCCGGAACAGCGTGGTCTTGCCGGTGCCGTTGCGCCCGACGAGGCCGACCTTGTGGCCGGTCGGGATGGTGGCCGAGGCGCCTTCGAACAGCGGGCGGCCCTCGATGGAATAGGTGATGTCGGAGATGCGCAGCATGGGGCGCAGCCTTGCCGCAAGCCGCGCGCGGCGTCAACCGACCAGCGGCGCGGCGGGGGCGGGATCGGCATCCCTCCGGGGCCGGTGCGGCCTGCCGATGGAAGCCGCGTCTTCCGCCCCGGCCACCTGGCGGGACGGACCGACCGCCGCGGCGACGGTGGTCCGCGCCTGCCCCTCTCCGGGTCCTCCCGCAAGCGCCCCCGACGACCCCGAGCGGAGGGGCGTTGTCCGGCAGTGCGTTCCGGGGCTCGGGCGTCGCCCGGCGGCGGATCGGTATGGGGGCGATCCCCCCAGCGGATGCCGATCCCGCTCAGGGTCGGCCGGAGCCCACCAGCGACAGGATGGCGTTCGACAGGTCGACCGCGTTCACCGGCTTGGCGATGCAGGTGTCGAACCCCGCCACGATGTAATCGGCGATCTGATGCGGCATGGCGTTCGCCGTCACCGCGATCATCGGGGTCGGCGGCAGATGCTGCGCCGCCTCGCGGCGCCGGATCTCGGCCAGCGCGCCCAGCCCGTCCATGAACGGCATGGCGATGTCGAGCAGCACGGCGTCGAAGGCGCCGGGTTGCCAGGCGTTGACCGCCGCCAGCCCGTCCGGCATGGTCGTCACCACCGCGCCGCAGTTTTCCAGGATCAGCCGCATCACCAGGCAATTGGTCTGGTTGTCATCCGCCACCAGCAGCCGCAGCCCCGTCAGCTCCGCCGTCGGCCGGCCGGGGCCGGCCTCGGCCAGCGCGTCGCCGGCCGAGCTTTGCGGCAGCGGCAGGCGGACGCGGACCGTGGTGCCGACCCCCAGGGCGGAGCTCGCCTCGACCTCGCCGCCCATCATCCGCACGAGCCGCTGGGTGATCGCCATGCCGAGCCCCGTGCCCCCGTAGCGGCGCGAGATCGAGCTGTCGGCCTGGCTGAACTCCTCGTGCAGGCGGGCCAGTTGCTCGGGCGACATGCCGATGCCGGTATCGCGCACCTCGACGGTCAGCGGCCGGTCGGGCCGGCCGCTCAGGCGCAGGCTGATCTCGCCGGTCTCGGTGAACTTGATGGCGTTGCTGAGCAGGTTGTTCAGGATCTGCTGGAAGCGCAGCGGGTCGCCCTGCCGCATGCCCTCGGCGCCGGTGCCGATCATCAGATCCAGATCGACGCCCTTCTCGGCGGCGAGGTGCATGTGCAGGTCGAGCACGCGCTGCGCCACATTCACCGGATCGAAGGGAACCGCCTCCATCTCCAGCTTGCCGGCCTCGATCTTCGACATGTCGAGGATGTCGTTGAGGATCGTCAGCAGCAGCTTGCCGGAACGGCGGATCGTGCCGATCATCCGTTTCTGTTCCGCCGTGTCGAGAATGCCCTCCAGCACCTCGGCCATGCCCAGCACGCCGTTCAGGGGCGTGCGGATCTCGTGGCTCATATTGGCGAGGAACGAGGATTTGGCGAGGCTGGCCTCCTCGGCCTTGCGCTTGGCCAGATAGAGTTCGGTGACATCGGCGCCGACGCCGCGATAGCCGAGGAAGGTGCCGTCCGCGTCATGGGCGGGGCTGCCGCTGATGCGGAACCAGTGTTCCTGCCCCTGCGGGCCCAGCGGCGCGCGGAACACGAAGTCGCTGAACGGCCGGCGCTCGCGCTGCGCGTCCAGCACGGTCCGCCAGTCGGCGCTGGCCCGGACATCGGGGTATTTCTCCAGCCATTCGGCGCGGGTCATGCCGAGCATGTTGTCCTTGGCCAGGCCCACCGCCGCGAAATGCCGCGAATGGGAGCGGTAGCTGAAGCGCAGGTCGGCGTCCTGCTCCCAGAACCAGGCGTCCGAAATCTCCGCGATGTCGTAAAAGCGCTTCTCGGCCGATTTGCGGTCGGCCAGCGCCTGTTCGAGATCGGCCTTCGCCTTCAGCAGGGCATCCTCGCGCTGCTTGCGGTCGCTGATGTCGATCTCGATGCCGGCCATGAAGACGGGCCGGCCTTCGGCGTCCCGCCGCAGCACCTGGCTGCGGTCCAGGATCCAGACCCAGTGCCCGTCCCTGTGGCGCAGCCGGTATTCCGCTTCGAGCAGATCCTGGCCGGCATCCGCCGAACGGTCGAACAGCGCCTCGGTCCGCGACAGGTCGTCGGGATGCACGAAGCCGCGCCAGACATCGTAGGTGACGGGCGCAAGTTCCTCGACCCGATAGCCGATGAGTTCGGCCCAGCGGTCGTTCACATGCAGCTCGTTGGTGGCGACATCCCATTCCCAGGTGCCGATCTCGGCGGATTCGATGATGTTGATCCGCCGCATCTCGGCGAGCTTCAGCACGCTCACGTCGCTGTGGGTCTCCACCAGCTCGCCATCGGAGGTGAGCGTGATCTGGACCTGGATCACCCGGCCGTCGGGCAGGCCGCGCTCGAAGGTCGCGGGACCGGCGGCCCCGCGCGCGCGCCGCGCGGCGTCGAGCCACGCCTTCGCCGGGTCCGGCGCGTCGGCATATTGGCCATGGGCAAGGCCGTGGCGCAGGATTTCCGCCTGCGTGACGCCGGGCTCCAGCACCGGGTCGAGCAGCGGATAGATCTCGCGATAGCGGCGGTTGCACATGATCAGGCGGTCCTCGCCGTCGAACAGCGCAAGGCCGATGTCGACGGCGCCGAGGACGCGGGCGATCCGCTGGCGCAGCTCGCAGGCCACCATGCGCTCGGTCCGGGTCGCGCCGGCGAGCCGTTCCTCGTCGCGGGCCGCCCGCGCGGCCAGCGCCGCGAGCGCGTCGCCGAGCCGCGCGAGCAATTCCGGCGCCGGGGCGGCGTCGGGGTCGCGCAGCGCCCCGAGGAGGAGCCGGCCGTCCCACCCGCCGCCGCCGACCGTGAGATCGAGGCCGGCGGGGGCCGTCCCGGCCCCGGCCTCGCTCCATTCCGCGAGAGCGGTCTCTTCCGCGCCGTCGCGGCGCAGCAGCGTCACCCGCCCGGCGCGGCACTGCCGGCCGACGCGCTCCAGCGCCTGTCGCAGCGTGGTCTCGATCCCCTCGGGACCGGCCGCGACGAGATCGCCGAGCAGCGCGAGCGCGAATTCCGGAAAGGCCGATGACATGTCCTGGTCTTGCATATCCTGATCTTGCGCGGGGCCGAGGGCAGGGGGCCACTCAACCGCAGGTCGATTAAGTCGGTTTTCGCAGGAAGTACAACGACAGATTTCACCACTGACAGGAGCGGGACGCGGGCGGTTCCCCGACGACCGGAGCCGATGCGCACCCCATGTCGGGTGCGCTTCAGGACAGCGGGCCGCGCCCCAGCAGCGCCCGCACGGTATCGACGAAGACCTCGCCCGCCAGCGGCTTGGGCAGCAGCGCCTCCACCCCGGTGCCGGACTGGCGGTGGCCCGGCCCGTCGATCTCGGCGCTGAAGCGCAGGATCGGCGTGCCCGAGTTGCGGGTATTGCCGGCCCGCAGATGGCGCACGATCCGGTCCCCCGTGATCTCCGGCAGGTTCTGGTCCAGGATCAGCAGGTCGTATTGGTCGGTCAGCACCGCCTCCAGCGCCGCCCGCCCGTCGCTGACGATCCGCAGTTCGACCCCCTCGACACCTTGCAACAGCACATGGACGATTTGCTGGCTGATGATGTCATCCTCGGCAAGCAGGACCCTGTGCCGGGGCGCTGAAGGCAGTTCTTTCATATCCACTCACCGAGACGCCGCAAACCGTATAAATTCTGCTAATCATATGTGATGAGCGATGCGTCAAGATAGAGGCATTTTGTTGCAGTCTTTGTGATCCCCCGTCCGGCCCGGCGAAACCGTCATCCCCGCGCCTGCGCCGCCGCCCCGCCATCGCCGTCCGCCTGCGGGGCGGAGCCGCGCAGCGCGGCGATCAGCGCGTCCAGCACCGGCTGGCTTTTCCGCCAGGCCGAGACGAAATCGGTCTGGCGGTTGCGCAGCGCGATGATCGACTGGTCGAGATCGAAGGAGAGCTGGCCGATCCGCTCGAAGCCGAGCGTTCCCGCCACGCCGCAGATCTTGTGGGCGATGTCGCCGATGGCGAGAAGCGCGCGGATCGCGTCCTGGCCCGCGGCGATCCGCTGGCGCAGGTGCAGCAGCTCGTCCGCCCGCGACAGGTTCAGGTCGATGAAACGGGCGCGCAGCGGCAGCAGGGCGGGCGACAGGCCGGTCATCCGGCCTTGCCCCGCTTCAGCACCGGGCGCGGCAGGGTTTCGGCCTTGCTCTGCGCGGCGGCGATGGCGCGCCCGAGTATCTGCGTCGTGCGCAGCCGCGAGAAGATCGAGCTGCGGATGACCGGACCGACCTCGGCGCGCGGCCGGGGCAGCCGGTCGACCGCGTAGATGTCGTCGAAATCCTCCAGCCCGATATTCAGCATGTCGCCGATCATCTCGATGTCGGACTCGCGGAAATTATGGGCGACCACCACGAAATTGCCGCTGCCGGCATAGGCGATCAGGGCGGGCACCGATTTCAGCACGTCCTCGATGGTGACGGCCACGTCGCAGAGCATGCTCATGAAGGCCTGCGGCGTCGCCACCGAGAAGATCTTCGAGGCGTTGGCGATCGAGATCGCGAAGGCCGAGGCCTCGTAGGCTTCCTTGATGTTCAGGCTCAGCAGATAGTTTTCCAGCGCGAGATATTCGATCACCCGGTCGAAGCCGTCGAGCGGCACCGGCGTCTCGAAATCGAATTTCAGCTCCACCACGCCCTCGGCGGCGCTGGCGCGGTATTCCATCAGCGAGCTGCGCATCTGCTCGTTGACCAGCCGCTCCATCATCGACATCCGCGCCTTCAGCTCCAGCCGGTCCAGCGGCTTGGTCAGATAGTCGGTGGCGCCGGCGGCGAAGGCGTCCTCGACATATTGCCGGTCGGTCATGACGGTGACCATCATGATCGGCGTCCGCCGGTAGCGCGCCATCGCGCGGATCTTGCGGCAGAGTTGCACCCCGTCCATGCCGGGCATGCGGATGTCCAGCAGGATGCAGTCGAAGGCGTCGCGGCTCTGTTCCAGCTCGCGCAGCGCCTCCTTGGCGGAATAGACCGGGGTGACGTCTCCGAAACCGTGCTCCTGAAGGGCAGTCTCGAGAACCTCCAGGAACATCGGTTCGTCATCGACAGCAAGGATTCTCATGGCTCTACCTTTCGCAGCGTTCCGATGAACGGACATCACTTTTTTCGGAAACCGGATTTACCAAAAACAACCCAAGGAATAGTTGCCCCCGAATCGTGGTTAAAATGAGGCGCGCATATGGCGGGATGCGGCGGGGCGCGTCCCGCCCCTTGCCGGGGGCGCCGGGCCCGTTCAACTTGCGGCCCCGCCGGTTTGATGGGAAACAGGTTCAGGTTGTCCGCAAGGGTCACGAAGGTCTCCGCCGATCGAAGGGGTGATCGCGCCATGAGGAGAAGCAGGGTGATTGACGATGCCGCGATTCTGTCGCTCGTGGGCGAGCTGCTGCGGGCGCCGGAGCCGGATATACGGGTGGGCCTCGCAAGGGTGCTCGACCGGCTGGGGCGGACGCTCGGCGGCCGCGCCCGGCTGTTCCGCGACGACGGCGAGGGTGGGTTTCCGGATGTCTGCGCCCCCGATGGCGGCGCTGGCCCGGCGCCGGCCGGGCGCGATCCGGTCGCGTCCTGGGCGGCGAGGCTCGGCGCGGGGCGGGCGATCCATGTCGCGGGCGGTGCGGAGGGGGCGGCGGAGCTGATCCTGGCGCCGGTCGTCCGCGACGGCGCTCTGCGCGGCTTTCTCTGCGTCGAGGGCGCGCCGGCCGATGAAAGCGCGTTCCCGGCGCTGTCGAACCTCGCCGACCTGGTGTTGTCGCTGCTGGACCGGCGCGATGCGGAGGAGCGGCAGACCGAGGCCGCGCGCCGCCTGAGCGCGATGCTGGCCGCGCTGCCCGAGCTGCTGTTCGAGGTCGATGCCGACGAGCGCTATACCGGCTTCCATGCCGGGCCCACCCGCCTGATGGCGCAGCCGCCCGGACATCTGCGGGGGCGGAAACTGTCCGAGGTGCTGCCGCCCGAAGTGCTCGACATCTGCGTCGGGGCGCTGCGCACGGCGCTGGCCGAGGGATATGTCGCCAATGTGGTCTATGCGCTGGATCTGGCCGACGGGCGGCATGTCTTCGAGCTTTGCGGCGCCCGCAAGGAGCCTTCGGAGCCGGAGGGGCTGGCCAGCGTCGTCTTCCTCGTGCGCGACATCAGCCATCGCCACGCGATGCAGGAGGAGTTGCGGCGCCTCGGCCATGTCGTCCAGGCGATGAGCAACCTCGCCATCCTCATCGACACCGGGCTGCGGGTGGTCTGGGTCAATCCGGCCTTCGAGCGGCACAGCGGCTGGACGCTCGACGAGATCCGGGGGCGGCCGATCAAGGATCTGGTGCGCTGCCCCGAAAGCGACCCGGAGGTCGCGGCGGCGCTGGATGTCGCGCTGCGCGAGGCGCGGCCCTTCGCGGGGCGCACCGTCAACCAGGATCGCCACGGCCGCCGCTACTGGGTGGAGTTCAATGTCCAGCCGTTGTTCGGGCCGGACGGCGTTCTGGAGGGCTTCGTCTCCATCGAGACCGACGTGACCGCGCTCAAGCAGCAGGAGATGGAGACCGAGGCGATGGCCGGGTCCGCCGCCGCCGCGCATCGCCTGCTCGAAAACGCGATCCAGGCCCTGCCGGACGCGGCGATCGTCTTCGATCCCGAAGAGCGGATCGTGGTCAGCAACCCCGCCTTCGCCAGCTTCTTTCCCAGCCTCGCGCAGATGGCCGTGCCCGGCACCTCGCTGCGCGACCTGCTGCGGGCCGGGGCGGAGGCGGGGGTGTTTCCGGCGCCGCAGGACGAGCGGGAGCTGGAGAGCTGGCTGGACAGCCGGCTCGTCGCCTATCGCCAGCCCTATTACGCCGACGAGATCGAGCTGCCGGACGGCCGCTGGCTGCGCCGCGTCCAGAGCCGGATCGCCGATGGCGGGCTGATCGGCATCGCCATCGACGTGACGACGCGGCGCAGGCATATCGCCGCGCTCGACGCGATGAACCAGGAGCTGGTGGCCGTGCTGCGCGAGCGCAACGAGGCCCGCCGGCGCCTGGTCTCCATCATCTCGGGGGCGCAGGTCGGCACCTGGGAGCTCGACATTCCCACCGGCATGCTGACCGTCGGCGGGCATTGGGCGCAGATCATCGGCCGCGAGGACGAGATCCCGCCGGTCATCCCGCTGGAAAGGACCGTCGAGCTCATCCATCCCGACGATTACGCGCGGCTGAGCCAGAACTGCCCGATGATGAGCACCACCGGCGCGCGCGCCTTCGAATGCGAATTGCGGATGCGCCACCGCGACGGCAGCTGGATCTGGGTCATGTCGCGCGGGCAGGTGGTCGGCCGCGACGAGACCGGCGCGCCGCTGCGCGCCGTCGGCGTGCATCTCGACATCAGCGAGCGCAAGCGGCTGGAGCAGGAGGTCGAGGCCGGCCAGCAGCATCTGCGCTCGGCGATGGAAAGCAGCGTCGCCGCCATCGCGCTCTACGACCACGAGGGGGTGCTGCTCTATCGCAACGCCGAGGCGGCGCGGATCCTGCATCTGGTGCCGGGCAGCCGCGACGGCGAGGCGCCCTGGCGTTTCGAGGATCCGGAGGGCCGGCCGCTGCCGCCCGGCGCGCGGCCCTACGAGCGCGCCCGCGCGGCCGGCGCGCCGCTGCACGACATCCGTTTCGCCGCGCGCTGGCCCGACGGCAGCCGCCGCATCCTGACCTGCAACGCCTCGTCGCTCGACGCGGGCGAGGGGCGGACGAATGTCGTGCTGTCGTTCTGGGACATCACCGACCAGCTCGCCGCGACCGGGAACCTCGAACAGGCGCTGGCCCGGGCGGAGGAGATGAGCCGGGCGAAATCGGTGTTCCTCGCCAATATGAGCCACGAGATCCGCACCCCGCTCAACGGTGTCCTCGGGCTGGCCGAGGTGCTGGACATGCAGATCACCGACCCCGAGCAGAAGCGGATGATCGCCTCCATCCGCCAGTCGGGGGAAACCCTGCTGACCGTGCTGAACTCGATCCTCGACATGTCGAAGATCGAGGCGGGCAAGATGGAGCTGGAGATCATCCCCTTCGCGCTGCGCGACGTGGTGTCCGAGGTGGGCGCGGTCTACGCGATCCAGGCCGAGGAGAAGGGGCTCGAATTCGAGGTGTTCTGTTCGAGAAGCGGCGATGTGCCGCGCCTCGGCGATCCGCACCGCATCCGGCAGATCCTGCACAACCTGCTGAACAACGCGGTCAAGTTCACCTCGCACGGCACCGTGACGCTCGACGTGTCCTGCCGGCCGGGCAGGCCGGTGACGATCGAGGTGACGGATACCGGCACCGGCATGACCGGCGAACAGGCCGCGCGGGTGTTCGAGAGCTTCGAGCAGGCCGAGGGCGGCACCACGCGCCGCTTCGGCGGAACCGGGCTGGGCCTTTCCATCGTGCGGGAACTGGTGGAGATGATGGGCGGCCGGATCGCGCTGGACAGCGCGCCGGAGCGCGGCACCCGGGTGACCGTCACGCTGCCGCTGGCCGAACCGGCCTCCGCGCCATCGCCCGCCCCGTCTCCGCCGGCCGTGCCCGCCGCGCCGGCTCGGCCGGAGGCTGCGGAAATCCGCGGCGATCTGGCGGGGCTGCGCATCCTCGGCGCCGATGACAACGCCGCGAACCGCGAGGTCCTGTCGCATATGCTGGCCCGGACCGGGGCGGAGCTGCGTCTGGCCGAGAATGGCGAACTGGCGCTCGACCTGTGGCGCGCCGCCCATGCGCGGGCCGCGCCGTTCGATGTCGTCCTGCTCGACATCGCGATGCCGGTGCTGGACGGGCCGGCCACGCTCGACCGCATCCGCGCGGCGGAGCGCGAGGCGGGCCTGCCGCGCGTGCGGGTCGTCGCGGTGACCGGCCATGCCGGGCCGGAGCAGGTCGCGGCGCTTGCCGCGCGGGGCTTCGACGCCCATCTCTCCAAGCCCTTCGCGATGCGCCGCCTGATCGAGACGCTGGCCGCGCCGCCGGCGGGCTGATCCCCGGGGGCGGGCGCTCCCGCGCCGGAGGTTGCGCCGCAACGCGGCGGACATAAAATTTCAAGTTCAACCTTATGGCTGTTGCAATGTTGCGTGGGCGATGTATTTCTTCCTCCAGACCCCGCGCCGATTCTGCGGCGCGGCATCCGTTCTGTCAGGAGGCCCCCATGGCTCTGGATACCCAGCCCACCATCGCCGCTTACGACGCGCCCAAGAAAGACCTCTACGAGATCGGCGAGATGCCGCCGCTCGGCCATGTGCCGAAGCAGATGTATGCCTGGGCGATCCGCCGCGACCGCCACGGCCCGCCGGAAGAGGCGATGCAGCTCGAGGTGGTCGATACCTGGAAGCTCGACAGCCACGAAGTGCTGGTCATGGTGATGGCCGCCGGGGTGAACTACAACGGCGTCTGGGCCGGCCTCGGCGTGCCGATCTCGCCCTTCGACGGCCACAAGCAGGATTACCACATCGCGGGCTCCGACGCCGCCGGCATCGTCTGGGCGGTGGGCGACAAGGTGAAGCGCTGGAAGGTCGGCGACGAGGTGGTGATCCACTGCAACCAGGA
>JBDHSR010000069.1:0-11786 GCA_039808305.1 Gemmobacter sp.
AATGTTCTATCCTCCGTGTGAGCCCTTCCCTCGCCCGGAGCAAAGGCGCGCAGCGCCGCCGGGCAGCGCCCGACCGCTCCCTCGGGCGGGCGCTTCGGTGACGTAGGCGTGATGATATGGGTTAGGCGGGGCTTCACTATAAAGTGTAGACCACACTCGTTGCAGCGCCCACCCGGCGGTCGGGCGCTGCCCTCCGTGGTGCGGGGGGCGAGGTAAAAGGGGATTGGGGGTCACCAAGAGATGACCGGGGCCGTGGATGGCTCGGAAGAGGGTCGGCTTGTCAGCCCATGGTCGCGCGGTGGCGAAGGCGGGGGCCTTCGCCGAACCGGGCCGTGGGGCGGGCGCCGATCCGGCCTGGCGATGCGGCGCTCAGGCCGAGATGAAATCGCGCACGAATGGCGTGGCCGGGCGGGCGCGGATGTCGGCGGGGCGGCCGGTCTGCTCGATCCGGCCCATCGACATGACGACGACCATATCGGCCAGCTCCATCGCCTCTTCCTGATCGTGGGTCACGAAGACGGTGGTGAGGCCGGTGGTGTCGTGGATGTCGCGCAGGCCCTGCCGCAGCTCCTTGCGGACCTTGGCGTCGAGCGCGCCGAAGGGCTCGTCGAGAAGCAGCATCCGCGGCTCGATGGCGAGCGCGCGGGCGAGGGCGACCCGCTGGCGCTGGCCGCCGGAAAGCTGCGAGGGGTAGCGCGCACCGATGTCGGGCAACTGGATCAGGTCGAGCAGCCTGGTCACCCGGCGGGCGATCTCGGGCTTCGAGGGGCGGCTGGCGCGCGGGCGGGCCTTCAGGCCGTAGGCGATGTTCTCGAACACCGTCATGTGGCGGAACAGCGCGTAGGACTGGAACACGAAACCGGCGCGGCGCTCCTGCACGGTGAGGCCGGTCGCGTCCTGCCCGTCGAACAGCACCCGCCCGGCGGTGGGGAATTCCAGCCCGCCGAGGATGCGCAGCAGCGTGGTCTTGCCCGAGCCGGAGGGGCCGAGCAGCGCCACCAGCGCCCCCGAGGGGATGGAGAGCGAGACCGGGTTCAGCGCGGCGGTGGTGCCGAAGAGCTTGGAGATCTCGTCGATCTGGATATGCATGGCGTTGGTCCTTTCGGCTGCCGGAAGCCGGGGGCGCTGCCCCCGGACCCCCGGGATATTTCCGGACAGAAAATGATCAGTGTCGGCGGGCGGCGGCGAGCTGGTCGGCATGGCGCAGCTCCAGCGCGGTTTTCAGCAAGAGCGTGACGAGGGCGAGCGCGGTCAGCAGCGCGGCGAGCGAGAAGGCCGCGACCGAGAGATATTCGTTGTAGAGCATCTCGATGGTGATCGGCATCGTCGCGGTCTGGCCGCGGATCTTGCCGGAGACCACGGCGACCGCGCCGAACTCGCCCATCGCGCGGGCGTTGCACAGCAGCACGCCGTAAAGCAGCGCCCAGCGGATATTGGGCAGCGTCACCGTCCAGAAGGTGCGCAGGCCCGAGGCGCCGAGGGTGAGCGCTGCCTCTTCCTCGGCCCGGCCCTGTTCGATCATCACCGGGATCAGCTCGCGCGCGACGAAGGGGAAGGTCACGAACATCGTGGCCAGCACGATGCCGGGCAGCGCGAAGACGATGGGGAAGCCCTGCGCCACCAGCCAGCCGCCGACGAGGCTGTTGGTGCCGAACATCAGCACGATGCAGAGGCCCGCCACCACCGGCGAGACCGAGAAGGGCAGGTCGATCAGCGTGATGAGGAAGGCCTTGCCGCGGAAATCGAACTTGGTGATGAACCAGGCGGCGGCGATGCCGAAGAGCGCGTTCAGCGGCAGCGAGATGGCGGTGATGAGCAGCGTGAGCTTGATCGCCGACAGCGCGTCGCGGTTGGAGAGGCTTTGCAGGGCCGCGCCGACGCCCTTGGCCAGCGCCTCGGCGAAGACGGTGGCGAGCGGCGCGAAGACCAGCAGCGCGACGCCCAGCACGGCGACGGCGATCAGGATCAGCCGGGCGAGCGGGGTTTCCTGGGTGACCGGGCGGAACCCGGTGGGGGCGGTGTCAGACATATCCGATCCTCCGGCGGCTCCAGATCTGGATGAGGTTGATGGCGAGCAGCATGGCGAAGGAGATCAGCAGCATGGCGATGCCGATGGCCGAGGCCGCGTCATAGTTGAACTCCTCGAGCTGGATCACGATGAGCAGCGGCGCGATCTCGGTCTTCATCGGGATATTGCCGGCGATGAAGATCACCGAGCCGTATTCCCCCACGGCGCGGGCCAGCGACAGCGCGAAGCCGGTCAGCGCGGCGGGGGCGAGCATCGGCAGGACCACCCGGCGCAGGGTATGGGTGCGGCTGGCGCCGAGGGTGGCCGAGGCCTCCTCGACCTCGCGGTCGATCTCTTCCACCACCGGCTGCACGGTGCGGGCGACGAAGGGCAGGCCCACGAAGACCAGCGCGATGAAGATGCCGATCTCGGTATAGGCGATCTTCAGGCCGAGCGTCTTCGCCAGCGACCCAAAGGCGCCGTTCGGGGCGTAGAGCGCGGTCAGCGCGATGCCGGCCACGGCGGTGGGCAGCGCGAAGGGCAGATCGACCGCCGCGTCGAGGATGCGCCGGCCGGGAAAGCGGTAGCGCACCAGCACCCAGGCCAGCAGCACGCCGAAGACGAGATTGAACAGCGCCGCGAAGAGCGACAGCCGGAACGACAGGTAGAGCGCCGCCCAGACGCGGGGCCGGTTCACCGTTTCCCAGATATTGCCGATGCCGAAAGAGGCGCCCTTCAGAAGAAGGGCGCCGATGGGCAGAAGCACGACGAGGGAAAGCATCGTGACGGTGATCCCCATGGACAGCCCGAGGCCGGGCATCGGGGATCGGTGGAGGAGGGGCCTGCCCATCACCGTCCCCTCACTTCGCGGTGTAGATCTGGTCGAAGATGCCGCCATCGCCGAAATGCTCGGGCTGGGCCTGTTTCCAGCCGCCGAAATGCGAGATGTCGACCAGTTCGAGCTGCGGGAAGCGGGCGACATCCTCCGGCGCGGCCTTCGAGGCGTCCCAGGCGCGGTAGAAATTCTTGAAGGCGATGGCCTGGCCTTCCGGCGCGTAGAGGAAGTCGAGATAGGCGGTGGCCAGCTTGCGCTGTTCGTCGGACTTGATATTGGCCTCGACCAGCGCGACCGGCGGTTCGGCCAGCACCGAGACCGAGGGGACCACGATGTCGAACTCGTCCTCGCCCAGTTCCTTCAGGGCGAGATAAGCCTCGTTCTCCCAGGCCAGCAGCACGTCGCCGATGCCGCGCTGGGCGAAGGTGGTGGTGGAGCCGCGCGCGCCGCTGTCGAGCACCGGGACATGGGCGAAGAGGTCGTGCACGAACTCCTTCGGGTCCTTGCCGTTCTTCTCGGCCCAGGCCCAGGCGGCGAGGTAGTTCCAGCGCGCCCCGCCCGAGGTTTTCGGGTTCGGTGTGATGACCTCCACCCCGTCCTGCACCAGATCGCCCCAGTCCTTCAGCCCCTTCGGGTTGCCCTCGCGCACCAGGAACACGATGGTCGAGGTATAGGGCGAGGAATTGTGCGGCAGTTTCGCCTGCCAGTCCTCGGGCAGCTTGCCGGCCTCGGCGATCTTGTCGATGTCGGAGGCCAGCGCCAGCGTGACGACCTGGGCGTTCAGCCCGTCGATCACCGCGCGGGCCTGGCTGCCGGAGCCGCCATGGCTGGTCTCGATGCTGGCGGCGGGGTTGCCCTGGGCCTGCCAATGGGCGGCGAAAGCCTCGTTGAACTCGCGGTAGAGCTCGCGGGTCGGGTCGTAGCTGACATTCAGCAGGTCCTGCGCCTGGGCCTGCGGCGCGGCGCCGAGGCCCAGCACGGCGAGGGCGATGGCCGACAGCGCGCCCTTCAGCATCCGGCCGACCGGCCAGCCGGTCAGCCGCTGCTGGCCGGTCGAGATGGTCACGCGGCCGTCGGCGTGATCCTGCACCTTGGTGCCCTGGGCCGAGACATGGCCGGCGATGGTGATGGTGGTGAGCATGGCGGATTCCTTTTGGGGAGCGGCCCCGGCGAGAGCGGGCCGGAAGGCGGGAAGAGGCGCGAGGCCGAAAAGCGTGCGGGGGGAAAGCTGCGGGATCATCGGCGGCCCTCCGTCTCCAGCGGTTCGATGCGGACGGCCCAATGCGCCGGATCGCGGCCGCGCATCAGTTCCGCCGCCGCCTCCGCCGGGTTGCGGGTCAGGGCCAGCAGCGGCCGGCCGTTGATCCGGTGCGCCGATCCGGTGCGCCGGTCGATCAGCCGCACGGCGCAGGTGCGCGGCATCGTCATCATCGGGGTGCCGACCGTGTCGATCCCCAGCCAGCCGGAGCTGGGCATGCCGAAGGCGTTTGCTGCGATCATCCTGTGATCTCCTCTGCAATCCGGCCGGGCGTCGGCCCAACCAATACCTAAATAACGACAGATGAAGTCGAGTTTTGCAAAGGAAAATTCACGGCTATTTCCATCGTGATTGGGGAATAATTTTCCCCGGCAAGCCCCGGCCGGATCGGGGCTTTCATCGCGGATTTCCGGTTATATCAGGGGGTTAGATTCCGATGACCTGCTCGGCGATCTGGCCGGAGCGCAGCATGTCTTCCAGAGTCAGGGATTCGATGATCAGCAGATAGGACCAGAACACCTCGGCGAATACCTTGCGAATCCGGCAGGACGCCTCGTCCGCGCAATCCTCGCAGCGCTGGTAGGCGCGGCGCGACAGGCAGGGCAGCGGGGCGATGGGGCCGTCGATCAGCCGCAGCAGTTCCGAGATCGACACGTCCGAGGGTTTCTTGATCAGGCTGTAGCCGCCGGAGCGGCCCCGGGTCGAGGCGATGACGCCGGCATTGCGGACCTCCAGCAGGATATGCTCCAGAAACCGCTTCGGCGTGCCGGAGCGGCGGGCGATCTCTTCGATCGTCAGGGCCTCGGGCTTCGGTTTTCCGGCTTCATCGGCCAGAACCAGCAGCGCCTTCAGGGCATATTTCATCTTCTGCGTGATCATTTCCGCACCCTATTGCCGCAATCATCGGGAAGCAACGTCGAGATTGCCGTTCTTCCGGGGCTGTGGCGGGAAAACCGTGCGGGAAATCCAAGGAAACAAGGGGTTTGGGATGGGATGTTAAATCACGATATATATTGTAGACATTATAGAATTTATACGTCATGCTACCCCCATGCGGGCCATGGCAAGGCCGGCTGTCTGGCGGCAGGAGAACAAGATGGATGATCTCGACCTGATCGACCGCAAGATCGTGGCGGAACTCATGCGCGACGCGACGCTGCCGGTGGCGCAGATCGCCGACAAGGTGGGCCTGTCGCAGACGCCCTGCTGGAAGCGGATCCAGAAGCTCGAGGGAAACGGCGTGCTGACCGGCCGGGTCGCGCTGGCCGATCCGGCGCGGCTGGGCTTCGGGCTCACGGTGTTCGTGGAGATCGAGGCGCCCGACCATTCGGCGCAGTGGCGCGAGACCTTCGCGCGGGCGGTGAACGCGATTCCCGAGATCATGGAGGTGCATCGCATGGCCGGCGAGATGGATTACCTGCTGCGGGTGGCGGTGCAGGACATGGCGGCCTTCGACGGCCTTTACAAGCGGCTGACCGACGCCGTGCCGATCAAGAACGTGACCTCGCATTTCGCGATGGAGCGGATCAAGTTCACCACCGCCTATCCGGTGGATACCCGGAACCGCTGATCACCCTGTTGCCGATGTGCAACAGAGTGGGTGGCGATACCCGCGCTTCCGGTCGCAACCGGGTTCCGTAGCGGGAACCTGCGGATAGGCTCTGCGTTCTGGACCATGCGCCTGCGTCACCGGCGGCGCCAGAACCGGAAGCACCATGCCACTCAAACGTGCGATTGCCGCCCTGCTGGGCAAGCTTGACCAGAGTCTCGATGTCATCGAGCGGATCTATCTTGCCGACCCGTCCCCGGTATTGCACGGCGTGCTCGTCCGTCGGCGCCGGGCCGCCGTGTTGCTGCGGGCGCGCCTGAGCCGGAAAGAGCGTCAGGGCGCCCGGCGGCCGGCGGTGGGGATCTCGACCTTCCGCGATCTGGTGGCGCAGGAGGTCGAGCTTCTGGCGCTGTTCGATGCGGCGCTGGCGGTGTCCGGCAATGATCCCGCGATGATGACCATGCTGCGCAGCTTGCGCGCCGAGGTGGAGCAGGCGCGTTACGCCCTGCTGGCGGAGAGCACCCGTCCGGGCCGTAGCTGATCCGTCCAGGGAACAAGCGGAAGGCCCGCCTCCGGAGGGGAAGCGGGCCTGAAAGGGGATCGAAGCGGCTTGCTCAGAGGCTCCTGCTCCATTCGTCGACCTCGCGCTCGGCCTCTTCCTTGGCGCGGCCGTAGCGCGATTGCACCATGCCGACCAGTTGCTCGCGCTTGCCGGCCACCTGGTCGAGCTCGTCGCCGGTCAGGTCGCCCCATTTCTCGCGGGCCTTGCCCTTCATCTGCTTCCAGCCGCCTTCGATCTGATCCCAGTTCATGTCGGACCTCCTAGGTTTGCGTTGTCGCAGGATCAACGCGGAGAAGGGGCGGAGGGTTCCTCGGTCAGCCGTTCCTCGGCCTCGCTCAGGGCGCTGGGGGCGAAATCGAAAGCGAGGCGGAACTCGCGCTCCGTCGCCTCGCGCCGGACATCGGTGCCGAGTTGCGCGGCGAAGGCGTTGACCAGCGCCTCGCCCAGCCCGGTCCCCTCGGCGCGGCCGTCCAGCCGGTGTTCCTCGGCCGGGCCGCCGGGCAGCATGCTGTTGACGATCTCGACCTCGGCGCGGCCCTCCGGGCTGCGCCGCAGCTCCACCCGCAGCGTCGGCTTGCGGCCGGGCGGGGCGCCGCAATATTTCAGCGCGTTGGTCAGCGCCTCGGTCACCAGCAGCGACAGCGGCACCGCCTGGTCGGGGGTCAGGCGAATGTCGTCCAGCCGCGTGCTGATGGCGATCGGATCGCCCGGGCGGCTGGCCATGCGGGTGATCTGGCTGACGATGCTTTGCAGCAGTTCGTCGGCCCGGATGTCGGTCAGGCCGGTGGTCTGGTAGAGCTCGCGGTGGATGGTGGCGAGGCTCATGACCCGATCCTGCAAGCCCTTCAGCAGGCTCTTGCTTTCCGGGCTGTAGGCCTTGCGGATCTGCATGTTGATGATCGAGGCGATGAGCTGGAGATTGTTCTTCACCCGGTGGTGCACCTCGCGCAGCAGCACCTCCTTCTGGTGGATCATGTCCTCCAGCTCCGCCTCGTCATGCACCACGCTTTCCATCATCCGCTCGAAGGCGTCGCCGACCTTGCGCAATTCCAGCGGCGCGTGATCGAGGTCGAGCTCCGGCATCCGGCGGTCGCCGGCGGCGAAGCGGGTGATCGAATTGCGCAGGGTGCGGATGTGGCGCAGCACCTGATGCTCCGCCGCCAGCAGCGCCACCAGAAGGCTCGCCAGCCACATCAGGGCCGGAAAGGCGATGATCGGGATCCGCGTGTCGATGATGGTGGCGTCGGTGACGGTGGGCGGCCAGACGCCCAGCAGATAGAGATTGTCGGATGCCAGCGGCACCACCGCGAATACCCGGGTCTGGCCGTTCATCGCCTGCGCGGTGAAGCTGCGGGCGGGCCCCTCCGCCAGCTGGGCCAGCGGCACATGCGCGGGCAGGAACTCCGACGTGCCTTCGAGCCCGATGCTGGAGGTCAGCACGGTTTCCTGGCTGTTGAAGGTGATGAGCGCCAGCGGCGTTCCCGCGCCATTGCCCGAGCGGACGGGAAGCGCGGTATGCGGCATCGACAGCGACACCATGCCGAGCAGCCGGCCCGTGGTGTCCCGCACCGGATGCGAGAGGATCTGCACGCTGGTATGCGAGAACATGCCTTGCGGGTTGATCCGCAGCGCGGGCTTGCCGGCCTCGATCACCGGCAGCAGATCCTTCATGTCGCTCAGGTCGCGCTCGCCCTGCGACGAGCAGCGCAGCTTCAGGCCCCGGTCGATGAAGCCGCCGAAGGAATAGATCTCGTTGCCCGGCAGGGCGAGGAAATCGTCCATCAGCCGCCGGCAGGCGAGCGGGTCGTCCAGCACGGCGGGCAGGGCGATGGCGAGGCCGGCCGCCGCGCCCTGGCTGCGGGTGATGGCGTCGACCAGCGGCGCCGCGGCCTGCATGGTCTGGCCCAGCACCGCCGCCTCTGCCCGCGCGGTGGCCTCGTCCTGATACTGGCGGATCTGCACATAGCTCAGGATGGCGAGCGGCATCAGCACGATGCCGAACATCACCATCATGCGGAAACCCAGGCCGGAAAAGACGCGGATGAGGCGACGGGGCGTGGAGGTCATGCCGCCTGGTTGCCCGACCGGCTCATCACCGCGAGGGTGCCGGCCGCCTCCTGCCCCAGGATGTCCTCGCCCTCGGCCAGCCCGAGAAGCTGGGCGAGGCGCGCCCGCGCCCGGCTGGTGCGGCTTTTCACCGTGCCGACGGCGACGCCCATCATCTCGGCCGCCTCCTCGCAGGAATAGCCGTTGGCGCCGACCAGGATCAGCACCTCGCGATGTTCCGGCGACAGCTCGTCGAAGGCGCGCGAGAAATCCGCGAAGGCCAGCCGGCCGTCGTGATGCGGCTTCTCGAACAGGCTTTGCGCATGGAGGCCGTCGGGATCCGCCACTTCGCGCTTCCGCTTGCGCCGGTCGGAGAAGAAGGTGTTGCGCAGGATGGTGAACAGCCAGGCCCGCAGATCGGTGCCGGGGGTGAACTTGTCGATATTGGACCAGGCCTTGACGATGGTGTCCTGCACGAGGTCGTCGGCGGCCGCCATGTTGCGGGTCAGCGAGATGGCGAAGGCGCGCAATGCGGGAAGATGGACCGGCAACTCGTCGCGTATCTCGATCCCGCCGGTCATTGGCCCTTCTCCTTTTCCTTGAGCTGGGCCAGGAGTTGCAGGAAGCGATCGGGAATCTCCTCCTTCAACGCCTCGTCGTAGACGCGCTTCAGATTCTCGTCGATCTGTTGCTGCAAGCTCGATTTCTGCTGTGGTCTGGTCATGTCCGACATCATGATGCTACTGCTTCTGCCCCTGCAACTTTGCATGGAACCGAACGCGGGTCACCGGCGTTTGGTTCCCGAAAAATCTGCGCAGTTCGCGAACAGGGAGTAGGACATGACGAATACCGGCCCGGCCGACCTCACCTCAGCCATCGGGGCCAACCTGCCCTATCTGCGCCGCTACGCGCGGGCGCTGACCGGCAGCCAGACCAGCGGCGACAGATTCGCCGCCGCCACGCTGGAGGCGCTGCTGGAGGACATGGCGCCGATGGAAGGCGAGGCGGGCGTACAGGTTCCGCTGTTCCGGGTGTTCCATCTGGTCTGGACCAGCGCGGGCGCGCCGGTGGGCGAGCCCGACAGCCCGCTGTCGGAACAGGCGCAGCGCCATATGGCGGGCCTGACTCCCAATTCGCGCGAGGCGCTGCTGCTGTCGGTGATCGAGGGCTTCACGCCGGACCAGATCGGCGCGATCCTCGGATGCAGCACGGACGAGGCGGCGGAACTGGTCGACATCGCGCTGGACGAGATGGAGAACTCGGTCGCCGGCCGGGTGATGATCATCGAGGACGAAGCGATCATCGCCATGGACATCAAGGACATCGTGACCGAAAGCGGCCACCGGGTGACCGGCATCGCCCGCACCCGCGACGAGGCGGTGGCGCTGGCGGCGCGCGAGAAGCCGGATCTGATCCTCGCCGACATCCAGCTGGCCGACAATTCCTCGGGGATCGACGCGGTGAACGACATCCTCGCGCAGTTCGACGTGATGCCGGTGGTGTTCATCACCGCCTTCCCCGAGCGGCTGCTGACCGGCGAGCGGCCGGAGCCCGCCTTCCTCATCACCAAGCCCTTCTCCGAGGATCAGGTGCGCTCGGCGGTGAGCCAGGCGATGTTCTTCGCCTCCACCGAGACGCTGACGGCCTGAGGTCGAGGGCGCGCGGCGCAGGGCGGCCCCCCTTTCGGGGGGCCGTTTGCGTTTTGCCCCCGGCGTGGCGTCCGGCCCCGGCGGAGGAGGGGGGCGCTGCCCCCCGGCTGCGCCTCCCCCCGGGATATTTTCAGACAGAAAATGCAGGGGGCCGGGGCTTTTTTGGGTGGGGGCCGGAACCCCGGCGATGGCGGGGGCGTTGGGAAGGTGCAAGTCGGCAGCGATGGTTCTGCCGTGGGAACAAGAGGTTAGCCATGAACATGCTGAAAGCTATGGCCGTTTCGGCCCTTGTCGTCATGCCGGTCTCGGGCGCGGCCCTCGCCGATACCCAGCCCATCAAGGCGGTGGAGGTGGTGACCGATACGGGCTCCATCGCCAATGCGGAGGCGGCCAAATTCTGGGGCAATCTGTCGAATGACCTGAAGGCCGCGATCCTCGCCCGCATCCAGGACCGGGTGGCCGAGGAGGGCCTGACGGTGGGTGTCGACATCGACGAGGTGTCGCTCGCCAACACGTTCCAGACCGCGCTCGGGGTGCAGGATTCGGCGCTGAAGGGCATCGTGAAGATCCACGATGACGAAGGCACCAATTTCGGCGCCTATGACGTGTCGGTCACCATCGAGAACGCCAATCTCTACCTGAAGGACGGCGTGGCCCCGGCGACCGCCTTCACCGATTCGCCCGAGCATTACGCGGCGATGGTCGATGCCTTCGCCGATACCGTGGCGAAGAACCTGCCGTAATCCGGAAGGCCCCCCGCGCGGGGGCCTTTTCGCGTCACGCCCAGACCTGATCCGGGTCGGGCAGCGGGATCGCGTCCAGCAACTCCCGCGTATAGGCGGCCTCGGGCGCGGCGAAGAGATCGGCGGTCGGCCGCAGCTCCACCATCTCGCCGCGATAGAGCACCATGATGCGGTGGCAGAGCCTGCGGATCACGCTCAGGTCATGGCTGATGAAGGCGAGCGTCAGGCCGAATTCCCGCACCAGATCCTCCAGCAGCCGCAGCACCTGCGCCTGGCTGGAGACATCGAGGCCCGAGACGATCTCGTCGGCCAGGATGAAATCCGGCCGCAGGGCGATGGCGCGGGCGATGCCGACCCGCTGGCGCTGGCCGCCGGACAGCTCGTGCGGGTAGCGCTGCGCGAAGCCGCGCGGCAGGCCGACATGATCCAGCGCGTCCAGCACCCGCCCGGCGATGCCGTCGAAGCCGTGCAGCCCCAAGGGCCCTGCGATGATCTGGCCGACGCGGTGGCGCGGGTTCAGGCTGCTCATCGGGTCCTGGAAGATCATCTGGAAGCGGCGGCGATGCGGGCGCAGCGCGTCCTCGTCCAGATGGGTGATGTCCTGCCCGTCGAACAGGATGCGGCCGTCCGAGGGTTCCAGCAGCCGCACCAGCGCCCGGCCCAGCGTCGACTTGCCGGAGCCGGAGCCGCCGACGATGCCGATGATCTCGCCCTTCGGGATGGAGAAGCTGAGGCCGCGCAGCACCTCGATCCGCGGCGCGGCGCCCATCAGGGGCTTGCGCGTCATGTCGGCCAGCG
Organism: Gemmobacter sp.; assembly: GCA_039808305.1. Lineage (GTDB taxonomy): Bacteria > Pseudomonadota > Alphaproteobacteria > Rhodobacterales > Rhodobacteraceae > Gemmobacter. Next base: position 11,449 of record JBDHSR010000069.1, read on the forward strand.
ACAGCCGCAGGTTCTCGACCGTGTAGAGGTCAGCCATGATGCGCTCCGTCATGGGCCGCGATCTCGGCCCGCAAGGCGGTGACGATTTCCTCGGGCACCGGGGTCAGCGAGCCTTCGGGATCGGTGTATTTCGGTGTCGCCGCCAGCAGCGCCGCCGAATAGGGATGGCGCGGCGCGCTGAAGAAGTCGCGCACCGTGGTCTGTTCCAGCACCTTGCCGGCGTAAAGCACCGAGAGGCTCTGGCAGACCTTCGACACCACGCCGAGGTCATGGGTCACGAACAGCAGCGCCGTGCCGTGCCGCGCCTGCATCCCGGCGATCAGCCGCAGGATCTGCTT
>JBDHSR010000070.1:0-11704 GCA_039808305.1 Gemmobacter sp.
CCACAAGCGCGATGATCGAAGTTAGGCGGTGCTCAGCGATAAAGCGCAGACCACCCCTGTTGCGGCGCCTACCCGGCGGTCGGGCGCTGCCCTCCGTGGCGCGGGGTGGGGAGGAACGGCAGGGATGGATTTTCCCCTGAGAAGCCGTCCAAGCTTTTCGGATCGCCGGTGATCGTGCGGGAGGGGATCGTGCGGGCATAACCCGCAAGGCGAAGCAGGGCCGGGGGATGCCCCCGGCCCTCCGCCTCAGGCGGTGGCCTGCGCCAGCGCCTGATCCAGATCGGCGATGATGTCCTCGGCATTCTCGATCCCGATCGACAGCCGCACCAGATCGGGCGCCGCCCCGGCCTTCACCTGCGCCGCCTCGTCGAGCTGGCGGTGGGTGGTCGAGGCCGGGTGGATGATGAGCGAGCGGGTATCGCCCAGATTGGCGACATGGCTGAACATCCGCAGGCTGTCGACCAGCTTCACGCAGGCGTCATAGCCGCCCTTGATCGACACCGTGAACAGCGCCCCGGCCCCTTTCGGCACGATGCGCTTCGCCCGCTCGTGATAGGGCGAGGATTTGAGCCCGGCCCAGGTCACGCTTTCCACCCGCGGATCGGCCTCCAGCCATTCGGCCACCTTCTGCGCGTTGACGATATGGCGCTCCATCCGCAGGCCCAGCGTCTCGATCCCCATCAGGGTGTAATGCGCGCCCTGCGGGTTCATCGTCATGCCCAGATCGCGCAGCCCGATGGCGATGGAGTGGAAGGTGAAGGCCATGCCGCCGAGCGCCGCGTGGAAGTTCAGCCCGTGATAGGCCGGCTCGGGTGCGGCGAGCGAGGGGAACTTGCCCGAGGCCGACCAGTCGAACCTGCCCGAATCCACGATCACGCCGCCGGTCACCGTGCCGTTGCCGGTCAGGTATTTGGTCGCCGAATGCACCACCAGCGTCGCGCCGAACTCGATGGGCTTGCAGAGCCAGGGCGTCGCCGTGGTGTTGTCGACGATCAGCGGCAGGCCGACCTTGGCGGCGAGCTTGCCCACCGCCTCCAGATCGGTGATGACGCCGCCCGGATTGGCGATGGTTTCGCAGAAGATGGCGCGGGTGTCATCGTCCACCGCCGCCTCCAGCGCCGCCAGATCGTCGAAATCGACGAATTTGGCCGACCAGCCGAACTTGCGGATCGTGTTGGAGAATTGCTGGATCGTGCCGCCATAGAGCCGGGTCGAGGCGATGACGTTGCAGCCCGGCGCCATCAGCGGGAAAAGCGCCATGATCTGCGCCGCGTGGCCCGACGAGCAGCAGACCGCGCCGACACCGCCTTCCAGCGCCGCCACCCGCTCGGCCAGCGCCGAGACGGTGGGGTTGGTCAGGCGGGAATAGATATAGCCCACTTCCTGAAGGTTGAAGAGCTTGGCCGCGTGATCGGCGTCGCGGAAGACATAGGCGGTGGTCTGGTAGATCGGGATCTGCCGCGCGCCGGTGGCGGGATCGGGCTTCGCCCCGGCATGGACGGCGAGCGTGTCGAAGCCGAGCGGTCTGTCGGTCATGATGTCCTCCTGTAACTCTCGCGGCGGAGGTTAGGGGAGGGCACCGGGGCTGGCAATGGGCGGCGCGGTCGCGGCCCGCATTTGGAAATCCTGTTCCGAAAACAGCTCCAGAACGCGGAAAATCGCCATCAATCCGTGCTGCACATTGTCGATCCGCAGCGTGTTGTCGAAGCCGGAGCTGCGCAGGCCGCCCAGCACCGCCTTGCGCCCGGCGATATAGAACATGTCGCTGGCATGGCGGAACTGGAGCTGGCGGAGCGAGCGGAGCCCGGCGAGGATGGCACGGCGGTAGGTCTCGGCCCGCGCGGTGTCGCCCAAGGCGCGGGCGAGCGCGAAGGCCTCGACCAGCCCCTCCAGATAGACGCCGGTGGCCGAGGCGTGCGGCGGGCCGAAACCGGGGCGGGCGGGGTCGAAGAACTCGCCCTGCACATCGGCGGGGGCGCCCTCGCCCTGTTGCAGGCCGAGCAGCCAGTCGTTCATCTCGAACACGAAATCCGCCGCGTCCTGCCGGCCGGTCGCGGCGTGGAAGAGGCAGAGCGCCATCGTGTGCCAGGGCACGAAGGCCGGGTTGCGATGCGCCCGGTGCCAGTCGCGGTAATGCGCGAAGCCCGCCGCCACCCGGTCGAGCAATACCGGATCGCCGCTGGCCTGCCAGAGCCGCATCAGCGCCAGCAGCGCCTCGCCCGGATAGAAGTTCTGGCAATCCTCCTCGCGCCCCGGCGGGCGCAGGAAACAGGCGAAGCGCCCGGTGTCGCGCTGCATCGCCTCAAGGAAGGCGCGCAGCCCGGCGAGCGGCGCGGCATGGGCCGGATCGCCCAGATCCAGGAGCGCCATCGCGGCCACCGCCGCCGCGCCGAGCTTCACCTTCGGCCCCTCGACGATGGTGCCGAACGCCCCCTCGTCGCGATACCAGGCGGCGAGGTTGTGGCGGATGTTGCGGGCGCAGGCGTCGCGCAACTCCGCCGCGGCGCCGGGTTGCCGCGCCGCGCGGGCGAGGCAGGCCGAGCCCATGAACTGCCGGATCATGTTGTTCGACAAGGCGTATTGCCCGGCGGAGGGCCAGTATTTGTAGACCGCCCGCCCGTTCGGCGCGACGGCGCGGAGCATCCATCCGGTCATCAGCCCCGCCATTTCCTGCACTTTGGCGCGGGTGATCGCGGCTTGCGGCACAACCGGCTGGCCGCGCAGCAGCGGGCGGGCGCGGCGGGCGGAAAGCTCGATCAGGATCTGGTCGGCGGAGAACAACCAGGCCTCGGCCGGGGCGGCGGGCAGCCGCGCGGCGAGGTGCTTCAGCGCCGCTTGCGGGCCGAGATTGCGGGCGAGCATCTCCAGCGGCCCCATCCGCTCCAGCCGCCCGCCGCCGCGCAGTTCCAGCCCGCAGATGCCGCGGATCAGGGTGCAGCGGGCGCGCGTCAGGTCCTCGGGCTCAAGGGGGCGCCAGTCGCGGGGCAGGGTGATCTCCACCGTATCGGGTTCAAGCCCCCGCGCCGCCAGCGCCGCGCGGGCCTGGCCCAGCCCATGCGCCAGCAGGTCGGCCAGATCGGCGCCCTGCGCCCATTGCCGGTGCAGGAGCCGCCCGCGCCGGCGCAGCGCCAGTTCCGCCAGCCTGCAACCGGCGATGGCGGCGGGCAAGGCGAGGGTCGGCCGCGCCGCGTCGGTCAGCGCCGCCTCGACATGCGCCAGAAGCGGGCCGAGGCCGGCGGCGGGCAGGGCGTGCGGCAGATCCGGCGGGGGCGTCCGCGCGCTCACCGGAACCAGCAGCCTTCGCGTTTCAGCGTGTTGCGGATCACCTGTTCGCGATGCGGCAGGTCGGCGCGGTCGAAGAGGCCGCGCGCCTTGCGGCCCTTGGGCTGGTAGACCATGCGCCGGAACGGCTCGTATTCCTTCAGCACCCGCTTCAGGGTCTTGTCGGCGCAGACGGTTTCCAGCACCCCGACCGCCAGATCGCTTTCGCGGGCGTAAAGCAGCGAGAGGCTGCGGTAATGGCAGGTCACATCGCCGTCGAGCCCGGCCAGTTCCGGCCCCGGCCGGCCGCCGCCGAAGGAATGGATCACCAGCGGCAGGGCGATCTGGTCGAGCCAGGGATGCAGCTCCTGGCAGACCAGTTCCGCCGGGCGGTTGTCGCGGATCTCGCGCGCCCAGTCGAGGAAGCGGGCGCCGAAGGCCTGCGGGCTTTGATGGAAGAACCAGCCCGCGTTGAAATAGAGATGGCGCTGCCAGTATTCGTCGGGCTGGCCGAGGTCGAGCGAGCTTTCGAAATCCAGCCCGAAGCGGTCGTAAAGCGATTTCCAGGTCGCGGCGTAACCCGGCCCGTAAAGCTCGATCTGCGGCCAAGTGCCCTCGCGCCGCATCGAGGCGGCGGGGCGGGAGAAATCGAAAGCCACCTGCGCGAAGCTGCCGGTCACCAGCGTGTCGGTGTCGAGGAAGAGGAAGGGCTCGTCCGGCAGGGCGGCCAGCGCCTCGATCTTGTTGCCATAGGGGTAGTATTCGCCGAACACCCTGTTCTCGAAGGGCAGGAATTCGGCGCCCAGTTCCGCCAGCAATTCCCGCACCGCCGGGTCGCTGACACGCGGATCGCCGGACCAGCGCGGCCCCGGCTGCGGCTCGGCCAGATAGAGCCGGCCCGCGAAACCCGGATCGGAATGGCGCAGCGAGGCGGCGAGCAAGAGCGCCTCGTATTGCAGCCGCCCGGCCTGCATCACCGCGACAATATTGAACTTTTGCCCGGAGGCGGGAACCTGTGACATGATCGGACCTGCTATTGCGCGCCGGACTATAGGCAGGATCGCGGCGCGGCAAAAGCCGCTATCACGGCTTCGGCGTGAAGCGCAGCGACAGGCAGGACATGCCGCCGTCGATCTTGGCGCATTCGCTGTTGCCGATCTCGCGCAGCGCGTAGCCGGCGGCGAGCAGCCGGTCGCGGGTGCGCGGGAAACCGGCGGGCATCAGCACCAGGTCGTTGAAGCGGATGGTGTTCGCTGCCGCCTCCTCGCCCTCGGCCACGTCGATCAGCCGGTAGCCCGCGAAGCAGCCCGAGGCCGAGAGGCGGGTGGTGGCAAGGATCGTCTCGGCGTCGAGAAGCGAGCAGTCGGTCTTGAAATGCAGCACGCCGGGGGGCGTGTGGACCTCGCGCACCGTCTCGCCCCAATCGGCGGTGAGGCGGGCGAGCTCGGCGATGCCCTCGGCATTGGTGCGGGCGGAGCGGCCGACCAGGATTTCGGTCTCGGTCATCAGGATGTCGCCGCCCTCGATGAAGCTGGCCTCGCCCGCGATCCGCCGCACCTCGCCGTAAAGCGCTTCCAGATGCGGCGCCATCTCGGCGGCCTCGCCCAGCCGCGACGGCGCGCCGGGGCGCATGATGACGGCGCCTTCGGGCAGGCAGAGCGCGGTATCCTCGACGAACACGCTGTCGGGATAGGCGTCGAGCGCGTCGAGCTCGATCACCGTCGCGCCGGTCTCCCGCAGGGTGGCGATATAGGCGGTATGATGCGCGCGCATCAGCGCCAGATCCGGGTTGCCGGTATCCACCGCCCGCAATCCGCGCGTGATCGAGGCCGAGGGCCTGCGGGTGATGGCATGGGTGAAGCGGAACGACCGTTCGGACATCGGAAACCTCCCTCGTTTTCCGCCTCATATCGCGATGGCGGCGCGGCAGCCAGCCCCCGCGCCGCCGAAGGGGAGGCGGGGCGATGATGGCCGTCGTTTCGCCGGAGCCGTGGGCAGCGGCGGGATGCGCCCCTGCGGTCCGGCCGCCATGCGTGCGAAGGATCGGAAGGCCCGCCCGCGCCGGGACCGGAGGTCCGCGCGGGCTGCGGGGCGGAGGCTCAGGCGCCGCGGATGATCTTGCGGAAGGGCTCGAACAGCGGCTCGTTGGCGCAGATCACCGATCCGCTTTCCAGCATGTCCTGCCCCTCGCGGATGCCGGAGAGCAGGCCGCCCGCCTCCTTCACCAGCAGGATCCCCGCCGCGATGTCCCAGATCTGGTTGCCGCGTTCCCAGAAGCCGTCATAGCGCCCCGCCGCCACCCAGGCGAGGTCGAGCGAGGCGGCGCCGAGCCGGCGCACCCCCGCGCAGGCCGGCATCAGCCGCGCCAGATCCTGCACCACCGCCGGAAGGCCCAGCTTCGCGCCGAAGGGAATGCCGGTGGCGAACAGCGCCTCGTGCAGGTTCCGCCGCCCCGAGACGCGCAGCCGCTTGTCGTTCATCCAGGCGCCGGCGCCCTTCTCGGCCCAGTAAAGCTCGTCCTTCGCCGCGTCGAACACCACGGCCGAGGTGATCTCGCCCTTGTGTTCCAGCGCGATGGAGACGGCCCAATGCGGGATGCCGTGCAGGAAGTTGGTCGTGCCGTCCAGCGGGTCGACGATCCAGCGCCGGGTCGGGTCGGCGCCGGACACCTCGCCGCCCTCCTCGCCGAGGAAGCCGTAGGTCGGGCGGGCGCCCAGCAGCTCCTCGCGGAGGATCCGTTCCGCCTCGCGGTCGGCCTTGCTCACGAAATCGCCGGGTCCCTTGGCCGAGACCTGAAGGTTCTCCACCTCGCGGAAATCCTTGACGAGGCTGCGCCCGGCCTTGCGGGCCGCCTTGATCATCACGTTCAGATTGGCGCTGCCTTGCATCGGGTCTTCCTCGCGGCGGATCGGCGGTTCAAGCGGCGCCTTCTACACGGCGGCCCCGGCTTTGTGAAGCCCCGCGCCGCGCGCTCAGAGCAGGATGTCGGCGGCCGCGAGCCGCGCCACGCCCAGCAGGCCGATGCGGAAATCCGCGATGCCGTCGCCGGTCACGTCGCCCTCCAGGATCTCGCCGGCGAAGCGCAGCTCGCCGGCCCGGCCCGAGAAGGCCGCCCCGCCGACGAAACGGAACGCCTGATCGCCCGCCCGGCCGGCATCGGCGTCGATCCCGCCGAGGTCGAGCCGGTCGGCGCCGCGTCGGAAATCGGTCACCAGGTCGATGGCCTCCGCCGCGACGGGCGCCTCGGCCGCGCTGCGCCAGACGAAGACATCGGCCCCGCCGCGCCCGGTCATCTGGTCGAAGCCGAGGCCGCCGGTCAGCCGGTTCGCCACCTTGCTGCCGAACAGCGCATCGTCGGCCCCCGATCCGGTGGCATCCTCGATCGAGACCAGCGTCTCGAAGCGGTTCGCGCCGGTCTGGGCCTTGCCCGCGCCCAGATCGACCAGCACCCCGGTGCCGCCCTGCGTGGCGTCGTCATCGCGCGGCTCGTAGCTGATGCTGTCGCGGCCCGCCCCGCCCTCGAAGCGGTTCTGCCAGCCGACCGAGAAGAAACTGTCCTTGCCCGCCCCGCCGGAATAGAGGCTCTTGAAGGTGGAGACCGCGATCAGGTCGTCACCGCCACCACCGATCACCGTATCGGCGCGATCGGTCGAGAAACTGCCGAAGCCCAGCCCGACATAGGTGTCGTTGCCATTGCCGAGCCGGATCAGATTGCCGGCCTCGGCCTCGTTCACCACCTCGTCCGCGCCGGTTCCCATGTCTACCCGGTTGCCGCCGCCGAAATCGTCGTCGCGGTCCAGCCGCAGCTTGTCCTTCCCGGCGCCCATGAACAGCACGAGCGCCACGTTCTGCGCCGAAAAGCCCTGAACGAAACTGTCGGCGCCGGCGGTGAAGCGGATGGTGCGGCCCATGGATGCGTCTCCCTCTGTTCCGCGTCACTCTGTCGCATCGGGGCGCTGTCCGCCAGCCCCCGCTTCAGCCGCGTTGCAGCTTCACCGCCTCGGTGCGGACCAGCCGCAGGAAATGCGCCATGAAGGGCTGCACCGCGTCCTCGCTGCGGGTCGCGGCATACATCCGCTTGGTGACATTGCCCGCCAGCGGGCGCAGCGCGTAGTCGGGATTGTCGCGCACCCCGCGCATCACCCAGTCCGGCAGCACCGACACCCCGCGATTGGAGCCGACCAGCATCAGGATCACCGCCGTCAGCTCCGCCTGCCGGTGATGGCGCGGCTCCACCCGCGCCGGGGTCAGCAGCTCGGTGAAGATGTCCAGCCGGTCGCGGCCCACAGGGTAGGTGATGAGGGTCTGGTCGCGGAAATCCTCCGCCTCCACCGCCGCGCGCTGGGCGATGGGGTTCTGCGCGGCGGCGACCAGCGTCGGGTGATAGTCGAACAGCGGGTTGAACAGGATGCCCGGCAGGTCGACCGGATTGGAGGAGATCACCAGATCCACCTCCTCGCGGTCGAGCGCGGGCAGCGCGTCGAAGGCCAGCCCCGCGCGGATGTCGACATCGACCTCCGGCCAGGCGTGACGGAACTGCTCCAGCACCGGGAACAGCCAGTCGTAGCAGGCATGGCATTCCAGCGTGATATGCAGCCGCCCGGTCTTGCCGGCGAGCAGGGCGCGGAACTCCGCCTCCAGCGCCTCGATCTCGGGCAGGATGCGTTCGGCGGCGCGCAGCATCCGCTGGCCTGCCGCCGAAAGCTTCAGCGGTTTGGAGCGGCGCACGAAAAGCTCCACCCCCGCCTGATCCTCGATCCCCTTCACCTGATGGCTCAGCGCCGATTGCGTGATGTTCAGCAGGTCGGCGGCGCGGGCGAGGCCGCCGGCCTCGTGGATGGCGCGGATGGTGCGCAGGTGGCGCAACTCGAAATACATGAGCGACCTTCATGTTGATCTTGAGAATTATGAATTTGTCTCACGTCGCCGGTTCCGGCACAAGAGGCCATCCGAAACAGGAGCAGACCATGACCGCACCGCGCATCTCCCTCGAATTCTTCCCGCCCCAGACGCTCGATGCGTCGTTCCGGCTGTGGGAGACGGTGCAGATGCTGGCGCCGCTGAAGCCGCAATTCGTCTCGGTCACCTATGGCGCGGGCGGCACCACCCGGAAGCTGACGCATGAGGCGGTGACCACCATCGGCCAGAATTACGGGCTGACCGTCGCCGCGCATCTGACCTGCGTCGACGCGACCCGCGCCGAGACGCTGGAGATCGCCGAGGCCTATGCCGCCGCCGGGGTGCGCGACATCGTGGCGCTGCGCGGCGACGCGCCGAAGGGCGCGGCCCGCTTCACCCCGCACCCGGAGGGCTTCGCCAACAGCGTCGAGCTGATCGAGGCGCTGGCCGCCACCGGCCAGTTCACCCTGCGCGTCGGCGCCTATCCCGAGCCGCATCCCGACGCCGCCGACACGCTCGCCGATGTGCGCTGGCTGAAGCGCAAGATCGAGGCGGGCGCCTCGGCCGCGATCACCCAGTTCTTCTTCGAGCCCGAGACCTTCCTGCGCTTCCGCGATCTCTGCGCGAAGGAGGGGATCGCCGCGCCGATCATCCCCGGCATCCTGCCGATCGAGAATTTCGCCGGGGTGAAGAAATTCGCGGCCCGCTGCGGCGCGCAGGTGCCGCAATGGCTCGACGACGCCTTCGCGGTGGCGAAGCGCGACGGGCGCGAGGAACTGCTCTCGGTCGCGCTCTGCACCGAGCTGTGCGACACGCTGCTTTCGGAAGGGGTGGAGGATCTGCATTTCTACACCCTGAACCGCCCGCATCTGACCCGTGATGTCTGCCACGCGCTTGGCATCACCCCCGAGGTGGCGCTGGAAAAGGTCGCCTGACAGGGCCTTTTCCGGTTACCTGCGCCCGGCCCTCCGCGAGGGCCGGGCGTTTTTCGTCCGGGGCGGCGCAGCCTGCCGTCGTCAGAAAATACCTTCGAAGGAGGCGCGGCCTATGCTTGCGAGGAATCAAGGCACGTCGCGCCGCCACCTTTCCCTGTGAACAGGCGTGGGGGAGGTCGGCACCATGAAGCGCCGGGCACGACCGCCGGAGCCCCGCTTGCGGCCGGGCGTTGCTCTCCGTCGCGCGGGATGGCCGCGGCGTTGGGGGGCTTTGCCCCCCGGCTTCGCCTCCCCCCAGGATATTTTCAGACAGAAAATGAAGCGATGTCGGGCCGCTGTCACCGGAGAGGGCTGCCCGCCGCCAGGGCGCGCCGCGCCCGCCACCCCAGCCGCAGCGCCAGAAGCGCAGCGATTCCGGCCAGATAGAGCAGCGGCTCCGCCGCCCAGGCCTTCATCAGCCAGACGAAATGCAGCGCCGCCAGCAGCGCCGCCGGATAGGCGAGCCAATGCAGCCGCCGCCAGCGCGCCGCCCCCAGCCGCCGCAGGGAAAGGTCGTTCGAGGTCGCGGCCAGCGGCAGCAGCAGCAGGAAGGCGGCCATCCCCAGCACGATATAGGGCCGCTTCACCAGATCGGCCCCGATCTCCGCCCAGCGGAATTGCAGGTCGAGGCTGACCCAGACCAGCAGGTGCAGCCCGGCATAGGCGAAGGCCAGCACGCCGATCTGCCGGCGGAAGCGGATCAGGTTCACCCCCGCCAGCCGCCGCAGCGGCGTCACGCACAGCCCCGCGACGATCAGTTGCAGCGCCACCTCGCCCAGCCGGTGCTCGATCGCCTTCACCGGATCGACGCCGAGCCGGCCGCCCAGCGTATCCGCCACCAGCAGCGCGAGCGGCAGCGCCCCCAGCGCATAGACCATCCAGGGCCGCACCGGCCGCAGCCCGCGATGCAGGCCGTCGCGGAGGCCCGATACGCCCACGCCTAGTAATCCGCCGCCAGATCCTGCCCGGCATAGAGCCCGGCCACCAGATCGCCATAGCCGTTGAACTTCACCGTATCGACGCGCTTGGCGAAGATGCCCGCGCCGATCCGCCGCTCCGAGGCCTGCGACCAGCGCGGGTGATCCACCTCCGGGTTCACATTGGCGTAGAAGCCGTATTCCTTCGGCTGCATCGTCTGCCATGTCGTGACCGGCCGCGTGTCGGTCAGGGTGATCCGCACGATGCTCTTCGCGCTCTTGAAGCCGTATTTCCACGGCACCACCAGCCGGATCGGCGCGCCGTTCTGCTTCGGCATCGCCTCGCCGTAAAGCCCGGTGGCGAGCAGGGTCAGCGGGTGCATCGCCTCGTCGATCCGCAGCCCCTCGCGGTAAGGCCAGTCGAGCAGTTCCGCCGCCACGCCCGGCATCTCGTCGGGCCGGGCGACCGAGGTGAAGGCGACGTATTTCGCCCCCGGCCGCACCCCCACATGATCGAGCAGCGCGGCGAGCGGCAAGCCGATCCAGGGGATCACCATCGACCAGGCCTCGACGCAGCGGAAGCGGTAGATGCGCTCATCCAGCGGCGCGATGCGCAGGATGTCGGCGAGGTCATAGCTGCCCGGCCGCTCCGCCAGCCCGTCGATCTCCACCGCCCAGGGGTCGGTGGTCAGCCGATGCGCCCGTCTGGCGGGATCGGTCTTGTCGAAGCCGAACTCGTAGAAGTTGTTGTAATTGGTGATGTCTTCCAGGCTGTTCGGCGCGGCGTCGGTGGAATATTCGCTCGGCGTGGCGGCGATCCGCGCCTCCGCCGCCCCGGCCAGCGCCAGCCCGCCGAGGCCGGCCATCACCTGCCGGCGGTTCAGCCAGACCGGGCGCGGCGTCACATCGGCCCAGCCCGGCCCGGTTTCCCATGCGCGTTTCATGACGGTTCTCCCCTGATCGGAAGAATCCTGCCCGAGCGGGCGGAGATTGCAATGCACAAGGATGTCACATCGAGAGATCGAGCCAGAGCCGCACCAGCGCCGCCTCCGCCGTTTCCGCCCCGCCATTCTCCACCCCGGCGGCCCAGAGGCCCGCACCCGCCGCATAGGCCCCCGGCTCCAGCCCGCCGCGCAGACACTGGCTCACCGCGCGCAGCCGCACCCCGCGCGCCGTGGCCGCGCGCAGCGCCGCCAGCAAGGCGGGGTCGTCCATCGCGGTGCCCGCGCCGAAGACCCGCAGCACCGCGCCGTCGAGCTCCGCCAGCATCGCCGCCAGCGCCGCCGCCGGCAGGCCGGGCGAAAGCGTCAGGATCGCCAGACGCCGCGCTGCGAAAGGCGCGGGGCAGGGCGCGCGCACCGGCATCGCCGCCTCGGGCAGGGCGATGAAGGCCTCCGCCGCATGGCTGTCCACCTTGGCCAGCGCGCCCGCCGGCAGAAGCCGCCCGGCGAAGGCCAGCCAGACCCCCGGCGCCGCGTCCCGCACCGCTTCCAGCGCGAGGTCGAGATTGCCCTCGGCGTCGCCCCCCGCGCCGAGCGGCTGCATCGCGCCGCACAGCACCACTCGCCGGCCCGAGCCCGCCAGCGCCTGCGCCAGCGCCGCCCCGGTGAAGGCCATGGTGTCGGTGCCATGGGTGACCAGCACATCCGCCCC
>JBDHSR010000071.1:0-11487 GCA_039808305.1 Gemmobacter sp.
CGGTCGCCGATCCGCATCGCCCGCATGTTGTTGCGCGCCTGATAGTTGCGCACGCCGCTCCATTCCTCGCCGGCAGCGCCTTTGGCGACCTGCTGGTCCCAGCTCCAGGCGTCGGGTTCCGATTTGAACAGCCAGTAATTCATCCGATCACCTTCTTCCATTCGGTGATCGTGACGCTCTCGAACAGGCCGGCCAGCGCATAGGGATCGCGCGCCGCCCAGTCCCGCGCCTGATCGAGCGTTTCCACGTCGAGCACCACCAGAGAGCCGCACATCTCGCCCGCCTCGTTCAGGAAGGGGCCGGCCATCTCGACGATGCCGCTATCCTGGATATGCGCCAGATGGGCGGCGCGGGTGTCGAGGCGGATCTGCAACGATCCGGGCTTGTCCTTGCAGACGAGGGCGGCGCGCATGGCTTACTCCTGTTTCAGGGGACGGGTGAGAAGGCTCTGCATCGCCTCGGCGAGGGTGACGCGGCCGGCGCAGAGGGCGGCGACCATGGCGGTGATCGGCATGTCGAACCCCTCGCTTTCGGCGATGCGGGTCACCGCCTCGGCGGTGGCGACGCCCTCGACCGTGACGCCCGGCTCGGGCGGTCGCCCGGCGGCGAGGGTCTTGCCGAAGCGGAAGTTGCGCGACAGGTCCGAGGTGCAGGTGAGCACCAGATCGCCGAAGCCCGAAAGCCCGGCCAGCGTCTCGGGCCGGGCGCCATGGGCGGTGGCGAAGCGCAGCATCTCGGCATAGCCGCGCGTCATCAGGGCGGCGCGGGCGGACTCGCCGAGGCCCGCGCCCATCACCGCGCCGGCGGCGATGGCGATGACGTTCTTCAGCGCACCGCCCAGCTCCGCCCCGATCACGTCGGTGGTGCGATAAAGCCGCAGACTGGTGGTGGACAGCGCCTGTTGCAGCCTTTGGCCCAGCGCGTCGTCGGCGCAGGCCAGCGTCAGCGCGGTGGGCAGACCGCGCGCGATGTCGGCGGCGAAGCTCGGCCCGGTCAGCACCGCCGGATGCGGGTGCAGCGGCTCCAGCAGTTCGGCCGGGCCGCGACGGCGCCTCAGGTCGACGCCCTTGCAGCAGGCGACCAGAACCTTGCCGCGCAGGAGATCGGCATGGGTTTCCACGAAGCCGCCGATGGCCTGCATCGGCAGGGCCAGCAACAGGACATCGGCGGCTGTCGCGATGGAGAGGTCATCGGTCGTCGCGACCCTTTCGGGCAGCGTCACACCGGGCAGCCGTGCAAGGCTCCGCCCAGTGAGACCGCGCCCCCAGAGCGTCACCTCGCCCTCACGCCCCAGCGCCACCGCCAGCGCGCCGCCGAAGGCGCCCGCGCCCAGAACCGCGATCCTCATGCTTTCGCCCCCTTCTTGCCGGAGCCGAGCAGGGCCGGGCTGCGCCGGTCGAGCGGCCAGCGTGGCCGGGCCGCAAGCGTCATCCCGTCGCGCCCGCCCTGCCGGAACCGCTCCATCCCGGCCCAGGCGATCATCGCCGCGTTATCGGTGCAAAGCGCCAGCGGCGGAGCAAGGAAATCCGTCTCCAACCGCGCGCATAGAGCCTGTAGCCGCGCCCGGATCTCGGTATTGGCCGCCACGCCGCCGGCCACGGCGAAGAGGCGCGAACCGCTCATCTCCAGCGCGCGGCGGGATTTCTCGGTCAGGACATCGGCCATGGCATGCTGGAAAGCGGCGCAGAGATCGGCCCGGTCGGCCCGGCGCAGCCCGCCCTCCGCCGCCACCAGCGCGTCGCGCTGGCGCAGCACGGCCGTCTTCAGCCCCGAGAAGGACATGTCGCAGCCCGGCCGATCCAAGAGCGGGCGCGGCAGCGGGAAGCGCTTGGCATCGCCCCCGGCCGCTTCGGCCTGCACCGCCGGCCCGCCGGGTTGCGGCAGGCCGAGGATCTTCGCCACCTTGTCGAACGCCTCGCCCGGCGCGTCGTCGATCGAACCGCCGAGGCGGGTGAACGCCTCCGCCCCCTCGACCAGCAGGAACTGGCAATGCCCGCCCGAGACCAGCAGCATCAGATAGGGATAATCCACCATATCCGTCAGGCGCGGGGTCAGCGCGTGGCCCGCCAGATGGTTCACGCCCACCAGCGGCAGGCCGGTCGCGGCGGCCAGCCCCTTGGCGCACATCACCCCGGCGAGCACGCCGCCGATCAGCCCCGGCCCCGCCGTCACCGCGATGCCGTCCAGCGCCGAAAGCGGCACCCCCGCCTCGGCCAGCGCGCGTTCGACGCAGAGGTCCACCCGCTCGGCATGGGCGCGGGCGGCGATCTCGGGCACCACGCCGCCGAACGCCGCGTGCAGCGCCACCTGCCCCTCGACCACCGAGGACAGGATCTCCGGCACCGCCCCGGGCCGGTGCCGCAGCACGGCGGCGGCGGTATCGTCGCAACTGCTTTCGATGCCGAGAAAGGTGAGGCTGTCGGCCATGGGCTCCGGATCCGGCGGTCCGCCGTTGAAACGCTGTCCTGCCCGAGGTAACACCGGAGCCATGGTCAGGCAATCCCGCACCCCGCCGGTCATCCTCGTCACCCGCCCGGCGGCGCAGGCCGCGCGCTTCGCCGCCGAGCTGCGGGGGCGGATTCCCGAGGCGCGCATCGTCCTCAGCCCGCTGATCGCGCCGGATTTTCCGGGCTTTACCCTGCCGGAACGCCGGTTCACCGCCGTCATCCTCACCTCGGAAACCACGCTGGAGGCGTTGCGCCGCCAGCCGGAGCTGCGCGCCCGGCTGCCGGACCTCGCCTTCTGCGTCGGCCAGCGCACGGCGGAGGTGGCGGCGGCGATGGGCTTCCGGCCGGTTTCCGCCGATGGCGATGCCGAGGCGCTGCTGGCGCTGATCCTCGCCCGCCGTCCCGAGGGGCCGCTTCTGCATCTGCATGGCGCGGAGCCGAGCGGCAATCCGGCGCCGCGCCTGACGGCGGCGGGGATCGAGACGCTGGGCTTGGTCACCTACCGGCAGGCGCCGCAGCCCCTGACGGCTGAGGCGATTGCGGCTCTATCCCGGCCCGGAGTGGTGCATCTGCCGGTCTTCTCGCCGCAGACGGCGCGGGTGCTGGCCGGGCATCTCGCCGCGCTGCCGGGCCTCGGTGCCCGCCCGGATTTCACCGCGATCTCCGAGGCTGCCGCCCTGCCGCTGCGGCGGTTCGGCCCGGTGACGGTCGCCCTGCGGCCCGATGGCCCGGCGATGATGGCGGCGCTTTGCGACCGCATCCGCGACAACCCCCGGCTTGAGCCGGAGGGGTTGAGCGACTACCTTGCCGGAAAAGGCGGTGACGAAAGGGCATGACCATGGCAGAACCGGAACCCCGCGCTTCCGACCCCGTGCCCGATCCGCAGGCGAAGGCGCCGGTCGTCCTGCCCGAGCCGGAAAGGTCGGAACCGGCCGGCGACGCCGCGCCAGCCATTCCGGATGACATGCCCTCCCACTCCGGCGGCGGGACCGGCCGGTTCCTCGGCCTGCTGCTCGGGGGCGTGGCGGCTGCCGCGCTGGGCTTCGGCCTCGCGACCTATGGCGCGCGCGAGGGCTGGCCCCTGCTGCAACCCGCCGCGCCGCAATCCGAGGCATTTGCCGCCGAACTTGCGACGCTGAAAGCCGAGGCCGCGAAGGCCGCCGCCTTGTCGGAACGGGTCGCCGGGCTGGAAGCCGCGCTCGATTCCCGTGTGAGCCCGCCCCCCGACCTCGCCCCGCTGGAGGCGCGGATCGCCGCGCTGGAAGCCGCCCCGCCCTCGGGCGGCGATGCGGCGGGTCTGGCCGCGCTTCAGGCGCAGGTGGCCGGACTTTCCGCCAAACTCGCCGCCGAGCGCGACAGCGCGGCGCAGATCGCCGCCGAGATCGACGCGCAGGTGAAGGAACGCATCGGCGCCGCCGAGGCCGAGGCCAATACGCTGCGCCAGGACGCCACGCGGCAGGCGGCGCTCTTGGGCCTGCAAACCGCCTTCCGCAGCGGCATCGCCCTGCCCGAGGCCATAGCCGCCGCCTCCGCCGCCGGGATCGACCTGCCGCCCCCGCTCGCCGCGCTGGCCGATACCCCGGTCAGCCTGGGCGGCTTGCGGGCCGCTTTCCCCGAGGCCGCCCGCGCCGCCCTCGCCGCCGCGCGCCATGCCGATATGGGCGACACCTTCACCGAACGCGCGCTGACCTTCCTGCAAAGCCAGACCAATGCCCGGGCGCTGACCCCGCAGGACGGCGCCGATCCCGACGCGGTGCTGTCGCGGATGGAGGGCGCGCTGGCCGAAGGCGATGTCGCCGCCGCCCGTGCCCTCGCCGCCGATCTGCCGGAACAGGGCCGCGCGGCGCTGGCCGGCTGGCTTTCCGAGGCCGATGCCTGGCTGGCCGCCGATGCCGCGCTCGCCGCCCTGCTTGCGGAACAGTGAGGGGAACACGATGCTCTGGACGCTCATCAAGGTTCTGCTGTTCTTCGCGCTGGTCGCCGGCCTCACCTGGGGGGCGGTGCGACTGCTCGACGTGGGCGGCGGGATGCGGATCGACGCGGCGGGATACGAATTCACCCTCGGCCCGCTTCAGGCGGTGATCGGGCTTTTCCTGCTGCTGTTCGGCCTCTGGCTGCTGCTGCGGCTCATCGGCCTCACCGTCGCCGTGCTGCGCTTCGTCAATGGCGACGAGACCGCGATCTCGCGCCATTTCGACCGCAACCGCGAGCGCAAGGGCTATCAGGCGCTGGCCGAGGGGATGACCGCGCTCGCCTCCGGCGAGAACCGCATCGCGCTGTCGCGGGCGCAGAAGGCGGAAAAGCTGCTGGGCAAGCCCGAACTCACCGATCTGCTGACCGCGCAGGCCGCCGAGGCGGCGGGCGACAGCGCCCGCGCGACCGAGGCCTACAAGCGGCTGCTCGACCATGACGCCACGCGCTTCGTGGCGATCCGGGGGCTTCTGGCGCAGAAGGTGGCCGAGGGCGACCGCGAGACCGCGCTGAAACTGGCCGAGAAAGCCTTCGCGCTGAAGCCCCGCCATGGCGAGATCCAGGACATCCTGCTGCAACTGCAATCCGAGGCGCAGGACTGGAAGGGCGCGCGCGAGACGCTGAACGCCAAGATGCGCGGTGGCGGTCTTGCGAAAGACGTGTTCCGCCGCCGTGACGCGGTGCTCGCCTTGCAGGAGGCGCGCGGCGTCTTCGAAAGCGGCGCCACCGTCGAGGCGCGCGAGGCCGCGATCCAGGCCAACAAGCAATCGCCCGACCTGATCCCCGCCGCCGCGCTGGCCGCCCGGACCATGGCCCTGGCCGGCGACGCCAAGGGCGCCGCGCGGGTGCTGCGCAAGGCATGGGAGGCGCAGCCGCATCCCGACCTCGCCGCCGCCTTCGCCGGGATCGTGCCCGAGGAAACGCCGGAGGCCCGGCTGAAACGCTTCCGCAGCCTGACAGAGCTGCATCCCGATCACCCGGAAACCCGGATGCTGCTGGCCGAGCTGAACATCGCCGCCGAGGATTTCCCCGCCGCCCGCCGCGCGCTGGGCGATCTGCCCGACAGCCATCCCACCGGCCGCGCGCTGGCGCTGATGGCCGCCGTGGCGCGCGGCGAGGGCGCGGACGAGGCCGAGGTGCGCGGCTGGCTCGCCAAGGCGCTGGTCGCGCCGCGCGGCCCGCAATGGTGCTGCGACAAGTGCCAGGCGATCCACGCCGCCTGGACCCCGATCTGCGACAATTGCGGCGGTTTCGACACGCTGAGCTGGCGCGAGCCGCCGCAGACCGCCACCCCGTCGCCCGGTGGAGCGGAACTGCTGCCCCTCCTCGTCAACCCGCCCCGCGCGCCGGAACCGGAGCCCGAACCCGCCCCGCAGGAGGAAGAGCCCATCGACCTCGCCGCCATCGCCCGCCGCGCAAATTAGGGCTACACAGCGCGCAAGCGGGGTGGTATCAGCGCGCCACGGTGGCGCAGCGCCACGGCTTTCCCGCAAGGGACGCCTTGACGCCGCGGCGCCCGGTCCCTAACAGGGCCATAGAAGTGCCGGTGTAGCTCAGCTGGTAGAGCACGTCATTCGTAATGATGGGGTCGGGGGTTCGAGTCCCTTCACCGGCACCAGTTTCCAGACGAGACCCGCGCCGCCCGACAGGGTCGCGCGGGTCTTGTGTTTTCGGGCCCGCGCTCTAGTCGCTCAGCCGGTCGCGCAGGAAGTGCTTCTCGATCTCCAGCACCACCAGCGAGGCGGCGCCGATCGCGATGATCGCCAGCCCTTCCCAAAGGCTCAGCGGGCGCGAGTCGAAGATTTCGTGCGCCAGCGGCAGGTAGGTGAAGCCGAACTGCGCCACCACCACGATGGCCAGCGCGGCCAGCACCGGCCCGGTGCCCTTCACCCCGGTCAGGGTGAAGGAGGTCATGTGCAGGTAGCGCACGTTGAACAGATAGAAGATCTCCAGCACCACCAGCGTGTTCACCACCATGGTCCGCGCCGTCGCCAGATCCCGGCCGTGATCCAGCGCCCAGAAGAACACCGCCAGCGAGATCGCGGTGAACAGGACCGAGACGAAGACGATCCTCCAGACCAGGAAGCGGTTCAGCAGCCCCGCCTCGGGGCGGCGCGGCGGGCGGCGCATGACGCCCGGCTCCGACGGTTCCAGCGCGAGCACGAGGCCCAGCGTGGCGGCGAGGATCAGGTTGACCCAGAGGATTTGCACCGGCGTCATCGGCATGGCGAAATTCAGCAGGATCGCGGTGATGACGGTCAGCGCCTCGCCGCCATTGGTGGGCAGGGTCCAGGCCACGACCTTGCGGATGTTGTCGTAGACCGTCCGCCCCTCGTGCACCGCCGAGACGATGGAGGCGAAGTTGTCGTCCATCAGCACCATCTGCGCCGCGTCCTTGGCGGCCTCGGTGCCCTTGATGCCCATCGCGATGCCGACATCGGCCTGTTTCAGCGAGGGCGCGTCGTTCACCCCGTCGCCGGTCATGGCGACGACCCGGCCCTGCGCCTGGAGGGCGCGGACGATCCGCAGCTTGTGCTCGGGGCTGTTGCGGGCGAAGACCGAGGTGTCGCGCACCGCCTCGGGGAATTCCGCCTCGTCCAGCCGGTCGAGATCCTCGCCGGTCAGCACCTTCGGATCCTCGGCCATGCCCAGCTGCCGGGCGATGGCGGCGGCGGTGGCGCCGTGATCGCCGGTGATCATCTTCACCGCGATCCCGGCCGAGCGGCATTCGGCGATGGCGCGCATCGCCTCCTCGCGCGGCGGGTCCATGAAGCCGGTCAGGCCCAGGAAGATCAGCCCGCCCTCCATATCGGCCATGCCGATGCCGGAGGCGGTCTCGGGCATGTGGCGCATGGCGTAGCCGAGCACGCGCTCGCCCTCCGCCGCCGCCCGGGCGATGGCCGCCGTCCAGAATTCCGGGTCGAGCGGCACCGGGCCCGCCGCGGTCTCCTGCCGGTCGCTCAGGGCCAGCAGGCGCTCGGGGGCGCCCTTCACCAGGATGATGCGGTCGTCGAACGGCGTCTCGTTCAGGGTCGCCATGAAGCGGTGCTCGGCGTCGAAGGGAATGGCGTCGAGGCGGGGCCAGGCCGCCCGCTCCGCCACCGGGTCGAAGCCGCCCTTGAAGGCCAGCGTCACCAGCGCGCCCTCCATCGGATCGCCCTCCACCCGCCAGCCGTCGCGGTGCAGCACCGCGTCGTTGCAGAGCAGCCCCGCCCGGACCAGCGCGAGCGCCGTGCGGTCCTCGGTCCGGAACGGGCGGAGGCCGCCCGGATCGTAGCCCGCGCCCTCGATCGCCACGGTGCCGTCGGCGGTGACCACACGGCGCACCGTCATCTCGTTGCGGGTCAGCGTGCCGGTCTTGTCGGAGCAGATCACCGAGGTGGCGCCGAGCGTCTCGACCGCCGGCAGGTGGCGGATCACCGCGTGCCGTGCCGCCATGCGCTGCACGCCGATGGCGAGGGTGATGGTGATGACCGCCGGCAAGCCTTCGGGCACCAGCCCGACCGCCAGCGCCACCACCGCCATCAGCGCCTCTTCCCAGCCATAGCCCCGGAAGGCGACGGCGAAGGCGAAAAGCAGCGCGGCGCCGGCGAAGGCGACCCAGGTGAAGCGCCGGCCGAAGCGGTTGATCTGGCGCAGGAGCGGGGTGGTCAGCGTCTCGACATCGCCCAGAAGGGCGCTGATGCGGCCGATCTCGGTGCGCAGGCCGGTGGCGGTGACGACGCCCATGCCCTGCCCGGCAGTGACCAGCGTGCCGGAAAAGGCCATGGACTGCCGGTCGCCCAGCGGCGCCTCGGCGGCCACCGGCGCGACATGCTTTTCGCTGGCGACGGATTCGCCGGTCAGGATCGCCTCGTCGATGCGCAGGCTGCGGGCCTGGATCAGCCGCAGGTCGGCGGGAACCCGGTCGCCCGCCTCGATCAGCACGATGTCGCCGGGCACCAGCCCGGTCATCGGCAGGCCGACCCTTTCGCCGCCCCGCAGCGCCGAGGCGCGCGGCGCGATCATGTTGCGGATCGCGTTCAGCGAATCCTCGGCCTTGCCCTCTTGCAGGAAGCCCACGACGGCGTTGACCAGCACCACGGCGAGGATCACCCCGGCATCCACCGCATGACCGAGCGCGGCGGCGGCGATGGCGCCGGCCAGCATGAAATAGATCAGCGCGTTGTTGAACTGGGCGAGAAAGCGCAGGATCGCCGGGCGCCGCCTGCCTTCCGGCAGGGCGTTGGGGCCGAACGTCTCCAGCCGCCGCGCCGCCTCCGCCGGGGAAAGCCCGTCCGGCGTGCTGGCGAGCAGGGCCAGAACCGCATCGCCGTCGAGCGCATGGGCGGCCTCGGGGCCGGCGGCGGGAAGTCTGGGGGAACTGGTCTGGTCTGTCATCGGGCAGTCTCTGTCATGGTCGTGCGGCAAGCGCGGCCCGGCAGGCGGTATCCGCAGGAAAAGGGGGGTGATCGGGCCATGGCGGCCCGACCCGCCGGCCGGCTCCCCGGTTCGGGGATGGTGCCGGAAGCGCCCGGCCTGTGCGAGGGCGCCCCGACCGGCCGGAACAGGCGGCATCCTGAAATCGGTCAAGCCGCCGAAACATGGGGCAGATGACGGCGGCGCGCAATGGCGGAATGCCCGATGGCCGGGCGTGCCCGCCAGAGGGCGAGGGGGATCCCGATCCCCGGTCGGCAAGGCCCGCCCGTGTCTGCATTTCTGCAACAGAACCATTGCATACACTCGCATTCCGCAGATGCGGCTTTCCGCGCGGGCCGGCCTTTGCACATTGGGCGCAATCAGGACCGCGATGCCATGACCGATCTGCCCGACCATACGCTCCGCTATGCGCTGGTGAACGAGCTTCACGCGCGTCCCTTTCCGGCGCTTTCCGTGCCCGCGACAGTGGCCTTCCTGGCCATCAAGGAGCCGGTCGACGCCGCGAACCGCGACCGCGCGGCGGATACCGCGCATCTGCTGGCCTTGCTGGATCGCCATGGCTCGGCCCATCCGCAGCCGGGCGCCACCCATTTCTCCGGCCCGCTCGGCCGGGCGGAGCTGAAATGGGAAAGCCATACCGAATTCGTGACCTATTCGGCCTTCAGCCCCGGCATCTCGGCGCGGCCTTTCGATGCGGCGGAGGCCATGGTCTTTCCCGCCGACTGGCTGGCCACCGCGCCGGGCAGGCGTCTCGCCGCGCTGCTGATCCGGGTGGAGCCGATGCCGGAGGATCAGGCCGCCTTGCTGGCGCGGCTGGACGACTGGTTCGTGCCCGAAAGCCTCGCCGTCTCGCGGGTGGTGGACGGGGCGGCGGTGATCGCGGGCGATTTCCGGCTCGATCCGGCGGGCAACATGCGCTTCGCCGTCTTCGTCCGCCCCGGCACCGGGCAGCGCCGCGTCGGCCGCATCGTCCAGCGCCTGTGCGAGATCGAGACCTATCGCGCCATGTCGATGCTGGGCCTGATCCGCGCGCGCGAGCTTTCGGCGCGGCTGAACGCGCTCGACCCGTCGCTCTCGGCGCTGGTGGGCGGCCTCGACGCGCAGGACCGGCCGGCGGAGGCGGCGCTGCACGACCTGCTGCGCATCGCGGCGGAGCTGGAAAGCCTCGCCACCCGCTACGCCTTCCGCTTCGGCGCGACCGTGGCCTACGAGGCCATCGTGAACCAGCGCATCAAGGTCCTGCGCGAGGAGCGGCTGGAAGGGCGGCAGACCTTCGGCGAGTTCATGATGCGCCGCTACGACCCGGCGATCCGCACCGTCAAATCCGCCGAGGCGCGGCTCGCCACCATGGCCGACCGCGCCGCCCGCGCGGCGGAGCTGCTGCGCACCCGTGTCGATGTGGAACGCAGCGCCCAGAACCAGCGGCTGCTGGAAAGCATGGACCGCCGCGCCGATCTCGCGCTGCGGCTGCAACATACGGTGGAGGGGCTGTCGGTCGTCGCCATCAGCTATTACGCCGTGAGCCTCGCCACCTACCTGCTGTTGCCGCTGGCCGAGGCGCGGCACTGGCCGAAATCCTGGCTGACCGCGGCGCTGGTGCCGCTGGTGGTCGCCGCCGTCTGGTTGATGATCCGCCGCATCCGCAGGGCCATGCACTGACCCGCCGGCGGGTCAGTAGGTCAGCAGCAGCCGGTCGCGGACCTCCTCTGTCTCGCAGCTCTGCCCGCCCATCTGGAAACGCTTGAGCATGGAGCGGCCGACATTCACCATCAGCTCGCGCGCGAACAGGTTTTCCGGCAGGTCGATGTCGCAGTAATGGTTGCCGCTTTTCTTGGTGCCGTCGATGCTGAGCACGACATGCACGCCCCGCGCCTTGCAGGCGGCGATCGCCTCCATCAGTCCGGCCAGGCTGAAGCCCTGCGCGCCGTAGAGGATCGCCTGCGAATGCGAATAGGGCGGGTCGCAATAGACCAGATCGCCCGGCTGCGCGCGGGCCATCGCCTCGGCATAGTCCAGCCGTTCGAAGGTGCAGCTCTTCAGCCGTCCGTGCCACAGATCCACCCGGCGGGCGAAGGCGGCGGGGCTGATCGGCTGATGGGCGCCGATCGGGGTGGACATGTAGCCGTCCTTCCGGCGGAAGCGGACCACGCCGCCGAAGCAGGACCGGGTGAGGAACAGGAAATCGGCGCCGTTGGGGCGGGCGTTGTAATCGGCCTTGATCCGCTCGTATTGCGCCACCCGGTCGCCGGCGTGATAGAGCTCCCAGCGCGCGGCATACCAGTGCTTGAGCAGCGCGGGGTCGCGGGCCAGCGTCTGCCAGATCTCGATCAGCGGCGCGAAGACGTCCGAGCCATGGCCGATCCGCGGGGCGAGCGTCGCCATGACGCCGCCCGCGCCGAGGAACGGCTCGTGATAGGCGCCGAAGCGGGGCGGGAAATGGCCGATGATCTCATGGGCGAATTTCTGCTTGTTGCCGATCCATTTCAGCAACTGCGTCCGGAACGGCCCCTGGGCGCGCGAAACGGCCGGCGCGGGCACCGCTGTCGGGGTTTCGTCCGGCATCCGCCGCATCGGGGTCTTCCGTCGCCTGTTCGGTCGGCGCGACCATGCCCGCCCATGCCGCCGTTTCCAAGCCCCTTGTGCGCCGCGC
>JBDHSR010000072.1:0-11412 GCA_039808305.1 Gemmobacter sp.
ACGACGCAGGTGAAGGCCAGCGCCGCCGCCAGCTTCACCCGCTGCGGCAGGGTGGTCTCGCCGAAGCCCGGAAACAGCGCCACCGCCGCACCGACCCGTAGCAGGACCAACATGCCGCCCGCCAGAAGCGGCGCGGCGAGGCCGGAAAGCTGGGTCAGCAGCGCGATCAGACTCATGCCGGCACCACGCCGATCATGGCGGGCCGCGCCTCCAGCCCGATCTCCTCATAGGAGAGCACCGGCGCCGCGACGCCCTTCGCCGCCAGCACCGTGCGCAGGAAGCGCCGCCGCGCGGTGGAGGTGACCAGCGCCGGGGAGACGCCGCTTTCCGCCGCCCTTCCCAGCCGCTCGGCCAGGGCGGCGGCGAGGCGGCTGAACTGCTCGGGCGGCAGCGCCACGTCGCGCAGCCCACGCTCGCCGTCGATCTGGTATGTGGTGAAGGTTTTTTCCCATTCCGGGGCGAGTTGCAGCAGCGGGATGGTGCCGTCCTCGCGCTTCAGCTCGGCCACGAGCTGAAAGCCGAGGCGCTGGCGCACATGTTCGCAGATCGCCTCCGGCGCGCCGAGACCGCGGCTTTCCGAGATCGCCTCGAGGATCAGCGGCAGGTTGCGGATCGAGACCCGCTCCTCCAGCAGCAGGCGCAGCACGGAAAGCAGCAGGTCGACGGGCACCCGGTCGGGCACCAATTCGTCAAGCAGCCGCCGATTCGCCTCGGCCCGTTGCGGATCGGAGACGGCGGCGAATTCGTCGAGCAGCCGGCGCAGCCCCTTCAGCGTCAGGAGCCGCGCCAGATTGCCGCGCAGCACCTCGAGCAGATGGGTCGCCAGCACTTCCGGCGGCGAGACCACGGTGAGGCCGGCCAGCGCCGCATCCTCCTGCCGGTCGGGCGCGATCCAGCGGGCGGGGGCGCCGTAGACCGGCTCGCGCACGTCCGCTCCCTCGGGCGCCTCGCTCGCCTCGTTCAGCAGGACCAGCACCCGGTCGGGCATCAGCCGGTCGCGCACCCGCTCCACCCCTTGCAGACGGATGCGGTAGAAGCCGGGGGGCAGCAGCGCGTCGTCGGTCAACCGGATCTCGGGCAGGATCAGGCCGTAACTGGTGGCGATATGGGTGCGCATGTTCTGGATGCGGGCGTCGAGCCCGGTCGCCGGATCCAGCACCATCGGGATGAGGTTCTGGGCGAATTCGATATGGATCTCGTCGAAATCGAGGATGTCGCCCATGGTGCGGCGGGCCGGCGCCGCCTCCGCCACCGGATCGGGCGGCGGCGCGGCGGCGCGGCGCGCCTGCCGCCAGGCGAGGAAGCCGAGCCCCAGCGCGCCCGCCATGAAGGGGGGGAAGGGCAGGCCCGGCACCAGCGCGAACAGGCCCAGAAGCACCGCCACCGTACCGAGCGCGGAGGGGTATTGGCCGAGCTGGCGGAAGAACGACACATCCACCGCCCCCGTCGCCCCGCCCCGCGCCAGCAGGAGCGCCGCCGCGACCGAGATGATGACGGCGGGGATCTGGCTGACCAGCCCGTCGCCCACGGTCAGGATCGCATAGGTCTCGAAGGCGGTGCCCACGGGCATCCCGTGGACGACGATCCCCATCACCAGCCCCATCACGATATTGAGCCCGGTGATCAGCAGCCCCGCCACCGCATCGCCCTTGACGAATTTCGACGCGCCGTCGAGCGAGCCGAAGAAGGTGGTCTCGGCCAGTTCACGCTCGCGCCGGACCTTGGCCTCGGCATGGGTGATGGCGCCGGCCGCCATGTCGGCGTCGATGGCGAGCTGCCGGCCCGGCATCCCGTCCAGCGCGAACCGCGCGCCGACCTCGGCCATGCGGCCCGCGCCCTTGGTGATGACCATGAAATTCACGATCAGCAGCACGCAGAACACCACGAGGCCGAGCAGCATGTTGCCGCCCATGATGAAATCGGCGAAGCCCTCGATCACATGGCCGGCGGCGTCGGTGCCGGTATGGCCCTGCCCGATGATGAGCTTGGTGGAGGAGACGTTCAGCGCCAGCCGCAGCATCAGCGAGGCGAGAAGGATGGTCGGGAAGGCC
Source organism: Gemmobacter sp. (assembly GCA_039808305.1). Taxonomy (GTDB): domain Bacteria; phylum Pseudomonadota; class Alphaproteobacteria; order Rhodobacterales; family Rhodobacteraceae; genus Gemmobacter. The sequence continues at coordinate 2,052 of JBDHSR010000072.1, forward strand.
GAGAAATCCAGCGGGCGTTCCACGAAGAGCGTGACGGTGAACATCAGGATCGCCAGCGCGAAGGAGGCGGCGAGGCCGATGTCCAGCAGCCAGGTCGGCACCGGCAGCACCATCATGGCGATGACCGCCATCAGCGCGACGGCGAGCAGCACGGTGGGGCGGAGGGTCAGGCGCGGCATCAGGGCAGCGCCGTGAAGAGCGAGGCGCGGCCCGCCACCGCCGGCATCAGCGAACCGAGGCCACCGCCCCCGCCGCCTTGCAGCAGCGGATAGCTGTTGGGGCGGGGCGGTTCCGGCAGGTCCAGCGCGGCGAGCTCGTAACGGCCGAGACCGGCCAGCACGGTTTCGAACCGCGCGCGATAGCGCCCGGCATGTTCCTCCGTCCCCGAGTGATAGGCCCCCGCCGCCGCCGTCCAGTCGCCGGTTTCCCTATATTTCTCCGTAAGATAGTCGGCAGCGTAGCGGGCATTCGCCAGCGGATCGAACATGGCCGCGAGCGAAGGGAAGGCTCCGGAATGCCAGCGGTGGTTGAGCTGGAAACAGCCGATGTCGAGATTGGAGTAGCCGAAGGCCACCTGCGCCTCGACGAATTGCAGCGCCGAATCGGCGTCCGGGAACCAGTGGCCCTGCCCGGCCTGGTTGACCGCCCAGGGCCAGGGCTCCGGCCCCCGCCCATGGTCGCGCCCGGTCTCCGTCCGGGTCAGGGCGAGCAGCACCACCTCGGGCACGCCGCTTTCCATGGCGGCCCGGCGGGCGGCGGCATCGCAGAGCGCGGCCTCCCCGGCCATGGCCGGCAGAGGCAGGAACAGCAGGATGAGGCCGGCGCGCATGGATCGGATTCTCCGAAGGCAGGGGTCGTTCCACCCGAACCTAAGGAAAGAATCTTACCAGCCGGTAAGCGCGGCCTCAGATCAGCGACAGCAGCATCCGCGACAGATCGGTCTCCGGGTCGCAGAAATCGAGGATGATGTCGAAATGGTGCCGGCCCTCGACGGTCAGCAGCGGCGCGCCCGTCGCCTCGGCATAGGCGGCGCTCTGGCGGTGGAAACCGGCGGTCTCCTGCGCGGCGACCGCGACGCCGAGCTTCATGCCGGCGGGCGGCAGATGGCGCAGCGGGCTCAACGCCTCGAGTTCGTCAGGGGTAAAATTCATCCAGCCCTGGATATGGCTCGCCGCCAGCGGCGCCAACTCGAACAGCCCGCTGACCGGCAGGGCGCCCTTCAGCGGATGCACCGGCAGGCCATAGCGCGCCGGCCAATCGGGTTGCGCCAGCGCGGCGGTCAGATGGCCGCCGGCGGAGCTGCCGGTGACCACGATGCGGTCGCGGTCGATGCCCAGCTCCGCCGCGTTCTGCCACAGCCAGGCCACCGCCAGCCGCATCTCATGCACGATCTCGGTCAGGCTCACCGCCGGGGCCAGCCGGTAATCCGGCGCGGCGGTGGCGATGCCTTGCGCCGCCAGCATCCGGGCGAGGAAGGAGGAATGCGCCTTGGACAGCGCCCGCCAATACCCGCCATGGATGAACACCACCAGAGGGCGCGGCGCGGCGGGATCGGCGTTCAGCAGGTCGAGCGTCGGGCCCGAGGCCGGATCGAAGGGCAGGGTCCGGTGCGGCAGATCCCGCAGCGAGGCGGCACTTTCCGAGAGGTAGGCGGCCATCGTCGCCTCGAACGCCTCGGTCGAGCAGCAATCGCGCGCGGTGTAATCCGCGTCCAGCCGCGCCCTGTCCCAGCCTGCTTCAGCCCTGATCATCTTTCGGCTCCAATTCCCGTGCCAGCCTGTCGAAGAATTCGGCGCCCAGCTTCCTGGCCGTCCGGTTGATGAGGAAGCTGCCGAGGCTGGCGATCCGCACCTCGACCTTCGCCCTGATCTCGTAGCCCAGGCGCGTGCCCTCGCCTTCCGGCACGAGGGTGATCCGCGCCGATCCGCGCGCCTTCTGTCCCACGCCGCCCTGCATCAGCACGATGCGCGGCGCCTCGCTCTCGTCCTTGAGGCGCAGCCGGCCGAGCAGATCGCGGCTGATGAAGCCGATGCTGATCCGGGCCTTCACCTGCATGTCGCCCTTCGGCATCGGAGTGATCTTCAGACAGCCCGGGATACATTTCTCCAGGACGGCGGGATCGTGCAGCGCCTGCCATACCGCATCCGGCGCCGCCGAGATGAAGACGCTGTTTTCCATTTCCATGCCCGTTACTCCTCAGATGACCAGCGGGCTGGCGCGGTTCTCGACCAGGCGCACCAGCGACAATGCGGTCATTTCCGAGGATTTCGGGTTGGTTGCAAGGGGGCGGTTGTCGAAACAGAGCTCCATCCGGCCGAACTGCCCTTCCGCCACGATGCGGTGGCGGTTCACCGCCGCCGCCGGATCGGCGATCAGGGCGATGGTGGTGCGGTCCGGCCCGATCCCCGCCAGCGCCGAGATCATCGCGACATTGGCGTTCTGCGGATAGCGGTCGGCCGCCGCGCTGGCGGTGCCCTCGAAGAAGGCCGCGGCCTCGGTCAGACTGTCGAGATCGAGCAGCTTCTCCGCGTCGGTGCCCTTCCAGGCGCGCGGCGGCTTGATGACCTCGTGGCGCACCGAATCGATGGGCAGCCGCGCCGCCGCCGACAGCGCGTCGATCCCGCCGAGCGCGCCGGGCGGCACGATCAGCTTCGCGCCGCTTTGCCGGGCCAGCGCGAGGAAATCCCGCAACAGCCCCGCATCGACGAAGGCCGAGGTGGAGGAGACGGCGAAGTCGATCCCCGCCGCCAGCGCCGCGGCACCCCAGCCGGCGACGGAGCCGCGCCCGGCGGCCTCCACCACCAGATCGGGGCGGCAGGCGGCGAGATCGGCCGGATCGGCGATCACCCGCGCGCCCTCGGGCAGGCCCGCGCGCGGGCCGGTATCACGCAGCCCGACCGCGACGATACGCACCGGCGCGCCGCGCTCTGCCAGCAACGCGGCCACCCGGGTGCCGATGGCGCCCCAGCCGATCAGGGCCAGCCGCAGCTCAGATCCCGACATAGCTGCGCACCTTGTCGCTGTCGCGCTCCATATCGGCGCCGTTGCCGACCCAGACGGTGCGGCCCTTCTCGACGATGTAATGCCGGTCGGCCAGCCGCTTCAGCACGCCGAGGTTCTTGTCGATCAGGAGGATCGACTGGCCCTCGGCCTTCAGCCGCTCCACGCAATGCCAGATCTCGGTGCGGATCACCGGGGCCAGCCCCTCGGTCGCCTCGTCGAGGATCAGCAGGCGCGGATTGGTCATCAGCGCGCGGCCCACCGCCAGCATCTGCTGCTCGCCGCCCGACAGCGTGCCGGAGACCTGCCCCGCCCGCTCGCGCAGGCGCGGGAACAGGTCGTAGACCCGCTCCAGCGTCCAGGGATTGCCGCGTTTCAGCCGGTTCGCGGCGGTGGCGACCAGGTTTTCCCGCACTGTCAGCGTATGGAAGATCTGCCGCCCCTCCGGCACCAGCCCGGCGCCGAGCCGCGCGATGCGTTCGGGCGAGAGGCCGAGGGTCTTCGTGCCCTCGAACTCCACCGCGCCGCCGCGCGCGCCCAGAAGGCCCATGATGCAGCGCACGGTCGTGGTCTTGCCCATGCCGTTGCGGCCCATCAGGGTGACGACCTCGCCGTCGCGGATCTCCAGATGGATGTCGAACAGGACCTGGCTCGCGCCATAGGCGGCCTGAAGTTCGGATACCTTCAGCACAATTCGTCCTCCGCGCCCAGATAGGCCTCGCGCACCGCCGGATTGTTGCGGATGTCCTCCACCGTGCCCTGCGCGATGATCCGGCCATAGACCAGCACCGACACCCGGTCGGCCAGCGCGAAAACCGCCTCCATGTCATGCTCCACCAGCAGGATCGCCGCATCCTCGCGGATCGCGCGCAAGAGCCCGATCATCTGCTGGCTTTCCAGATGGCCGAGACCCGCCATCGGCTCGTCGAGCAGCAGGAGGCGCGGACGCATCGCCATGGCGACCAGAAGCTCCAGCTGCTTCTTCTCGCCATGGCTGAGGTCGGCCACCCGGATCTCCGCGCGGTCGGCCAGTTGCGAGGGGGCGAGCAGCGTGTCGGTTTCCGCCCAGACCGCGCGGCGGCGGCGGGCGGCGTCCCAGATGCGGAAATTGCCGCCCTCGCGGACCTGCACCGCCATGCCGATATTCTCGCGCACCGTCATCTCGTCCAGCAGCGAGGTGATCTGGAAGGTGCGGCCGAGGCCGAGATCCACCCGATCCGGCACCGGCAGATGCGTCACGTCGCGGCCGGCCAGATGGATGGCGCCCTCGTTCGGGGTCAGCTCGCCGCAGAGCTGGTTGATGAGGGTCGACTTGCCCGCCCCGTTCGGCCCGATCAGCGCATGGATCTCATGCGGCATGACCTCCAGGCTCACATGATCGGTCGCCGTCAACCCGCCGAAGCGTTTCACCAGATTGTCGATCTTCAGGATCGCGCTCATTTGCGGCCTCCGATCTTGCTCACCAGCGCCATGATGCCGCCCTTGGTGCCCAGAACCAGCACCAGCAGGATGAGACCCAGCGCCAGCGGCCAGTGTTCGCTGAGCGAGGCGAGCCAGCTTTCCAGCATCAGGAACACCCCCGCGCCGAGGAACGGCCCGAGCAGCGTGCCCACCCCGCCGAGGATGACCATGATCATCAGCTCGCCCGATTTGGTCCAGTGCATCATGTCGGGGCTGGCGAAGCGCAGCACGTTCACCATCAGCGCCCCGGCGAGCCCCGCGCCCATGCCCGACAGCATGAAGGCGTAAAGCTTGTAGCGATAGGCCGGGATGCCCAGCGCCGCCATGCGCCGCTCGTTCTGGCGGATGCCCGAGATCACGGTGCCGAAGCTCGACCGGATCAGCCGGCGCAGGCCGAAGAAGAAGGCGAGCGTGATCGCCAGCACCACCCAGTAGAGCACCGCCTTGTCGCGCATGTTGAGGAAGGGAAGCTCGTTGCTGCGGCGCACGATGATGCCATCCTCGCCGCCATAGGTCTTCAGCGAGACGAAGAGGAAGAACAGCATCTGCGCGAAGGCGAGCGTGATCATGATGAACTGCACGCCCCCGGTCCGCAGGCTCAGCGCGCCGATGGCGGCGGCGACGAGGCCGCTGACCAGCACCGCGAGCGGCAGGGTGATCAGCATCTGGTTGGTGCCGGGGATGAAGCCCCAGAGCAGGGTCTCGGTGTCGTGATGCTGGTAGAGGATGCCCACGACATAGCCGCCGATCCCGAAGAAGGCCGCATGGCCGAAGCTGACCATGCCGCCATAGCCCAGCACGAAGTTCAGGCTGGCCGCCGCGATCCCGTAGACCAGGATGCGGGTCATCAGCGACAGGAAGGCCGCCTGATCCAGCGCCTGCGTCAGGAAAGGCAGGGCGATCAGCACCACGACCAGCAGGGCGGAAAGGATACGCATCCGCATGTCACGACCCCGCCGCGAAAAGGCCCTTGGGCCGGATGAGAAGCACGAGCGCCATCAGAAGATAGATCCCCATCGAGGATATGCCGACGCCCAGCGCATCGGCCTCGGGCCCCGCCATGACCTGCCGCAGCATTCCCGGCAGGAAGGCGCGCAGCATGGTGTCGATCACGCCCAGCGCGATCCCCGCGACGAAGGCGCCCTTGATCGAGCCGACGCCGCCGATCACCACCACGACGAAGGTCGAAAGCAGGATCTGCTCGCCCATGCCGACCTGCACCGCCAGCACCGGCCCCGCCATATAGCCCGCGAGCCCGGCGAGCAGCGCGCCGAGGCCGAAGACCAGCGTGTAGAGCATCCGGATGTCGACGCCGAGCGCCCGCACCATCTCGCGGTTGGTCGAACCGGCGCGGACCAGCATCCCGATCCGGGTCTTGTTGATGATGAGGTAAAGCCCCACCGCCACCGCCAGCCCGACCGCGATGATGAGCAGCCGGTAGGTCGGATAGGGCAGGCCCGGAATGATCTGGATCGAGCCGGAAAAGGCCGAGGGCAGTTGCGTGAACACCGGCTGGCGGCCGAACAGCAGGATGATGAGCTGGTTGAACACCAGGATCAGCCCGAAGGTGGCCAGCACCTGATCCAGGTGATCGCGGGCGTAAAGCCTTCGCACCACCACCGCCTCGATGGCGAAGCCGACCAGCGCCGCCACGATCAGCGCGGCGGGCACGCCCAGCCAGAAGCTGCCGGTCTGCATGGCCACCCAGGTGCCCGCATAGGCCCCCAGCATGTAAAGCGACCCATGGGCGAGGTTGATCACCCCCATGATGCCGAAAATCAGCGTCAGCCCGGCGGCGAGCAGGAACAGCATGACGCCGTATTGCAAGCCATTGAGCAACTGTTCGAGAACGAGGATCATCCGCCCGCCCGATGCTACCTATGAATTGTAGGGAAATGGGCCGGAGACATGGCTCCGGCCCGGATGTGGATCACATCTTGCAGTCGGCGGCGTAAACGTCGCCCACGTCGTCGCGCAGCTTGTCCTTGGTCACCGCCTCGGGCTTGCCGTTGGCGCCCGCCACGATGTCGACCATGAACCAGTCCTGCACCGGATGCTGGTTCGGGCCGAACGAGAAATCGCCGCGGGTCGAGGCGAAATCGGCCTCTTTCAGCGCGGCGCGGAAGGCGTCGAGATCGTCGATGCCGCCGGTCTTCTTCAGCGCCGAGGCGATGAGCAGCGCGGTGTCATAGGATTGCTGCGCGTAATAGGTCAGCGGACGGTCGCCGTATTTGCCCTTCCACGCCGCGACGAAAGCCTTGCTCGCCTCGTTGTCGAAATCGGGGTTCCAGTGCGTCGTGCCCTTCAGGCCCACCGCCGCCTCGCCCACCGCGTCGAGGATCACGCCGTCGATCGAGGGTTCCGACAGCACCATCGGGATGTCTTTCGACAGGCCGGCCTGCGCGTATTGCTTCAGGAAGGCGATCCCCATGCCGCCGGGATGGAACTGGAACACCACTTCCGGCGCGGCGGCGCGGATCTGGGCCATTTCCGGCGCGAAGTCGGTCTGTTCGAGCTGGGTGTAGATCTCGGTCACCTCGCCGCCGAACTCGCGCTTGAAGCCGGCGATGGCATCCTTGCCGGCCTGATAGTTCGGCGCCAGCGCCACGGCCTTCTTGTAGCCCAGCGCCTTGGCGGCGGCCCCGGTCGCCTCGTGCAGCGAATCGTTCTGCCAGCTCACCACGAAATAGTTCGGGCTGCATTCGGCGCCGGCGAGGTTCGACGGGCCGGCATTCGGGCTGATATAGATCGCGTCGTTGTCCACCACCTCGGGCACCGTCGCGCCGGCGACGTTCGAGAAGATGATGCCGGTCAGCAGCTTGATCCCCTCGTCGCCCATGAACTTCTCGGCGATCTGGAGGCCGTTGCCCGGCTTCAGCCCGTCATCCTCGACCACGAGCTGCACCTCGACGCCGCCCAGCTTGCCGCCCTCGGCGTCGATGGCCAGTTGCATCGCGTCGCGGATCTGCTCGCCGATATAGCCGCCGGGGCCGGACAGGGTGGTGATCATGCCGATCTTCACCGGATCGGCGAGGGCCGGAAGGGTGGTCAGCGCCAGCAAGCTCGCTGCCGTCAGCAGGTTCTTCATCGAGATCTCCCATGTTGCGGCCGTTCGCGGCCGTAGTCTTTCATTGGGGACAGAATGCCACAGGCGGGAGATATTTCAAGTATAAAATATCTCCCGCCTGCGAAAGTCCTGTCAGAGCTTCACCCAGCCCGGAGGCGGTTCCTTGCCCGGATGCAGCGCGCCGCAATTCGGGCAGGTCCGGGCCTTCTCGTCCTCGTAGAACGCCTTGTAGATCGGCGGCAGGTCGTCGACGATGGATTCGAGGTCGACCTCGGCGCGATGCACGCGGTGCTGACATTCGAAGCAATACCACTCGATCGCGTCAAGTGCCCCTTCCGGCCGCGGCGATTCGATGACGAGGCCGATGGAGCCTTCCTGCGGGCGCTGCGGCGAATGGCGCATATGGGCGGGCAGCAGGAAGATCTCGCCCTCGCGGATCGGCACGTCGTAGAAATCGCCGGTCGCGGTGTCATGCAGCTTCAGCAGCATGTCGCCCTTGAGCTGGTAGAAGAACTCCTCCACCGGGTCGTCGTGATAGTCGCAGCGGCTGTTCGGGCCGCCGACCACGGTCACCATCAGGTCGGCATCCTTGAACACCAGCTGGTTGCCCACCGGGGGCTTGAGCAGGTGCTTGTGCTCGTCGATCCATTTCTGGAAGTTGAAGGCGGCAAGGCGGGTCATCTTGGTCTCCCTGTAGATCAGAGTTTCAGGCCGCAGGCTTCAAAGGCCGCACGGGTCGCGCGTTTCTCGTCTTCGGTCAGCTCGAGGCAGGGCGGCCGCACCCGGCCTCCCACCTGCCCCAGCAGTTCCTGCCAGTATTTCTGGTGGCTATGCGGCTTTTCCGCCGGCCGGGTGCTGCGCAGCGCCCGGCGCACCGGATCGAGGCTGTCGCGCAGCGCCCGCGCCTCGTCGGCCTTCCCGGCGAAGGCGAGGTCGGTATAGTCGCGCATCCGCCGGTCGTTCTTGGTCTGGATCAGGTAGGGCGGCGAGGAGCAGAGGTAGAGTTTCCAGTCCAGCTCCAGGATATTGTCCAGCCATTCCTCTTCCGAGGCGGTGGAGACGATGATGCGGTCGCCCGCCAGCCGGGTCAGTTCGGCATACATCTCGCGCGGGACGGAATATTTGATCGCCACCACCGTCTCGATGTCGGCCAGCCGGTTGCAGAGCTGCGGGCTCATCAGATAGCCGGAATCCGGGTGGCTCCACAGCGCCATGCCGATGTCGACCTTGCTGGCGATGGTCTCGTAATAGCGGATCAGCGTCTCGTCCTGTTCCTTGAAGAAATGCAGGACCGGGGCATGGACCACGATGTAATCGGCGCCGCAGGCCTGCGCGTGTTTCGCCAGCTCGATCACCACATCCATGTTCTGGTCCGAGCAGGACATGATGGTCTGCGCCCGGCCGCCCGCCGCCTCGACCGCCAGGTCGAAGCAGCGCTTGCGCTCGTCGAGCGACATCGAGAAGAACTCGCCCTGCTTGCCGGCGATGAAGAAGCCGTCGATGCCCAGATCCTCGATCCAGTGGTCCATATTGGCGCGGAAGCCGTCCTCGTCGATCGAGAGGTCGTCCTTGAACGGCATCAGCGCCGCCGCCCAGATGCCGCGCATATGGGCGAAGGCGTGGGATTTGGCATCCTTGCGGGTATATTTCATCGCATCTGTCCTGTCGTCGCGCGCCCGCTTTGCGGGCGTCTGGGAGGGAACCGGGGCGCGGGCCAAGGCGCGCGCGGGAAGACGGTGACAAGGGGACGGCGAGGCCGCTCCGCCCTGACGGGTTCAGGTAATCATGCGGGCAGGCATATGGATAGACGGATTTATTCTATATTTTGATAAA
>JBDHSR010000073.1:0-11317 GCA_039808305.1 Gemmobacter sp.
GCGACGGGCAGAAACCCGCACGCCCGGCCGCCGGCAAGCCCGCCGCCGCGCCGGGCCGGCGCGCGAACGCGCAGGGCGCGCGCAAGCCGCAAGGTGGCATGGCCGCCCCGCGCCGCCCGCGCGGCTGAGCTTGCGGGGGCGGGCCTACGGGCTCGCCTCCTCCTCCAGATTGAGCTTCATCTCCAGCAATACCTGCTGGATCGCCAGCGTCTCGCGCAGCAGCCGCTTCGCCTCGTTGATCGAGATCTTGCCGTCGCCGATCGCCTGGTTGTATTCCGCCATCAGCATGCCGAAACGCTGCGCCAGCGCCACCACGTCGGAATTGATCCCGGCGGATTGCGAATTGCGCTTCTCGGCATCGTAGCTCAGCGTGATGCCGCGCAGATCGGCCAGCGCCGAGGTCACATGCGGGAACCGCGCCGCCGCCTCCAGCTCCGCCACGACGTCGATCGGCATGAAACGGTCGCCATGCTCGTCCTGATCGGAATAGTAGCGGCCGATCGTCGCCTTGGATTTCCCGGTCAGCTCGCAGGCGGCTTCGATGCCGACATCCTTCACCAGGGCTTCGGTATGTTTCTTCAGATAGGACGCAACAGACATGACACTACCCTTCGGGGGCCTCAAATCGGGGAAATCTCGGACGCTTTTCCCATTAATCGGCTGTCAGGGGTTTGTCATTCATAAATGAGTTCCGGGAAGCCGGAACCGTAGCGAGTGTGCCGGCGCCCCCAGCGTCGGCGGGTAAGCAAGGATCCGCCGTGCAGCGCCCTCGGGCCAGATCGTGCCGGTTCGCCGGCACGTCGCGGCGGATCCGGCGATGGCCGTCCCCTCCCGTTGCGGGGGCGACCCCGTGCCGGTCCGCCCCGGCGGGCCGGGGTACAAGGTGCGAGACAGACCGGGCCGTGGCAGGCGGCCGGCCCCCTCGGGGGGCGTGTGGGGTGACGAGTGCGACAGGCCGGAAGCCCCGCTTGTGACGAGCGGGGCTTTTCGCTATCGGCTGCGCATCATGGCCAAGCTCTATTTCCACTACTCGACGATGAACGCCGGCAAATCGACCGCGCTTCTCCAGGCGTCGCACAATTACCGCGAGGGCGGGATGCAGACCTTCCTGCTCACCGCCCGGCTCGACGCCCGCGCCGGCGCCGGGCGCATCGCCAGCCGGATCGGCATCGGCGAGGCGGCGGAGACCTTCGCCCCCGGCGACGACCTGTTCGCCATGCTGCGGACGCGCCGCGCCGCCGGCCCGGTCGCCTGCGTCTTCGTGGACGAGGCGCAGTTCCTGTCGCGCGCGCAGGTCTGGCAACTGGCGCGCGCGGTCGACGAGCTCGGCCTGCCGGTGATGTGCTACGGGCTGCGGGTGGATTTCCAGGGCAACCTGTTTCCCGGCTCCGCCGCGCTGCTGGCCTGGGCCGACGAGATGCGCGAGGTCCGCACGATCTGCCATTGCGGCAAGAAGGCCACGATGGTCATCCGCCGCGGCCCGGACGGCCGCGCCCTGCGCGAGGGCGAACAGGTGCAGATCGGCGGCAACGAAACCTATCAGAGCCTGTGCCGCCGCCACTGGCGCGCGGTGATGGAGGCCTGATCCCGGCCCCGGCGGCGGCAGGGGGCGCTCGCGCCCCCTCGCCCTTCGGGCTCACCCCCCGAGGATATTTTCAGACAGAAAATGGACAGGGCGACCGCATCGGACGGGCGCCTTCCCCCACCGGCAGACCAGGAGCGACGCGGTGGAGACCTGCCGGCTGCTCTCTCTCACGCCCCCCGCCGGAGGGCGCAGCCACCGGCTCTTTCATTCTGGCCCAAATATCCTCAGGGGGTGAGGCGCGGGACGCGCCGAGGGGGCGGAACGCCCCCTTTCCCCGGCCGCCGCCGCGCACCGCTCGCGGGCAAGGCGCCGCGCGGTCCCGACGGCGTGAATTGGCATGGCCGGCGCCGGTGCTATACTGGCGCGGACAGGAGGCGCGCATGTTCCAGATGTTCTCGACCGACAAGATGAAGATGGTGGCCCCGCAGGACGCCCTGCCGGGGCGGGCGGAGCCGATGCCGGTGACCGAGCCGCATTTCCTTTCCGGGCTCGACCTGAAATCCCCGGTGCCGGCCGGTTTCGCCGAGGCGATGTTCGGCATGGGCTGTTTCTGGGGGGTGGAGCGGAAGTTCTGGCAGCAGCCGGGGGTCTGGCTCACCATGGTGGGTTATGCCGGCGGCTATACGCCCAACCCGACCTACAAGGAGACCTGCACCCAGCTCACCGGCCATAACGAGGTGGTGCGGCTGATCCACGACCCCGCTGTCATCTCCTACGACGATCTGCTGCGGCTGTTCTGGGAGAATCACGATCCCACGCAGGGGATGCGGCAGGGCAACGATCTCGGCTCCACCTACCGCTCGGGGATCTATTTCTACACGCCGGAGCAGGAGGCGGCGGCGCGCGCCTCGAAAGCCGCCTATCAGCGGGCGCTCGACGCCGCCGGACGCGGCGCGATCACCACCGAGATCCTGCCGGCGCCGGTCTTCTACTATGCCGAGGATTACCATCAGCAATACCTCGCCAAGAACCCGGAGGGCTATTGCGGGCTGGGCGGCACCGGCGTCACCTGCCCGATCGGGCTCGGCGTCCGGGCCTGAGGCGCGGCAAGGCGCCGCCTTGCGCGGGGGGCCGCAAAGCTGTTTCGCTGGCACCGCTTTGCCGAGGAGACCCGCCATGACCGCCTTCCCGCCCCGCCTTCCCGTCACCCCCGCGCAGATCGACGCGCAGGTCGCGGCCTTCTATGCGGCGGTGCGGGCGCATCCGGTGCTCGGCCCGGTCTTCGCCAACCATGTCGGGGACTGGCCGGAGCATGAGGCGAAGATCGCCCGCTTCTGGCGCAACGCCATCCTGCGCGACGGGGTTTACGACGGCTCTCCCATGATGGCGCATCGCGCGGCGGGCGATGTGCGGGCCGAGCATTTCCCGATCTGGCTCGGTCTCTTCGACGAGGTGCTGGCCCGCACCCTGCCGGAGGAACCCGCCGCCGCATGGTCGCAGATGGCGCACCGGATCGGGCGCGCCCTGCGCATGGGGGTGGAGGAGGCGCGCCAGCCGGCGGGCTCGGTCCCGCGGTTCTGACCCGGCGGGCCCAGTTCCGCGCATTCAAGCCCTGCGGGCCCGGCCCCGCGTTTCCTCTGCCCCGCGTTTCCGGCCCCTGCGGGCTCAGTCCCGCGTGTCCGACATCGCGCCGCGCGCCCAGCGGTTCAGCCAGGCGAGACCGGCGAGCGACAGGCCAAGGCCCGCGAAGCTCAGCACCCGCGTCAGGCCGCTGAGGCCGGAGACATCCCACAGGAACACCTTCGCCACGGTCAGCCCGATCACCGCCATGGCGATGCGTTGCAGAAGCGGCGAGCGCCGCGCCAGCGCCTGCCAGAGCAGCGCCGCCCCGGTCAGCATCAGCGCCAGCGTGTAGCTGTAGAGCTCGCCCTGCATCACGCCGGACCCGCCGATCCAGGGGCCTTGCCAGAGCCGGCGGATCTCCAGCCCGACATAAAGCACCACCAGCGCCGCGCCGATGCCGCGCAGCGCGTGGCGCAGGGCGGGCGGCAGCACCGGCAGGCGCGGTGCGAGCCAGATCAGCGCAAGGCCCGGCAGGCCATAGGCGATCAGCAGCGTGTCGGCGAGAACCGGGCCGAGGACATGGCCCGTCCGGTCCTCCACCCAGCCGTTGAACAGCGGGTTCAGCGGCCCGGCGGCCAGCGCCAGCCCCGAAAGCCCCAGCGCCCCGGCCAGCCCGGCGATGCCGAGCCGCAGCAGGCGCGTGATGCCGCCCGCCATCGCCCCCACCCGCCAGAGCTGCGTCGCGGCGAGGATCAGCCAGGGCAGCGCGTTCAGCGTGGCGCTCCAATGGCTCGTGGTCCAGTCGGTGCCGGTCCCGGCGTCCAGTTGCCGCAGGATCAGCACATTGGCCAGCAGCGCCAGCGCGGCGAGGCCGAGGCTTTCCAGCACCGCGCGCGGCAGCGCCCGCGCCTCGGGCAGCAGCCGCAGCGCCGCGCCGCAGGCCAGCGCCACGCCGAGATGGGCGGCCAGAACCGGGGTCAGCGCCGCCGCCAGCGCCCAGTCCATACCGGGATCGGCGACCAGCCGCCAAGACAGCACCGCCGCCCCCGCCTGCACGAACCAGCCCATTTCCGGCAGGCCGAAGCGCCGGTCCAGCGCCGCCGCCGCGACCAGCAGCACGGCCAGCGCCAGCGTCAGCGCGGCGGCCGAGGTCAGCAGGAACAGCGCGAAGGCGATGAGCGAGAGGCAGGACAGCGCGGCCCAGGCGCTGCGCCGCCCCGGCGCGCCGTCGGCGCGGGCGAAGGCGGTGGCGAGCCCCGCCATCAGCGCGGCCAGCCCCATGACATGCAGCGCCCAGCGCCATTCGCCCAGCACCGTGGCGGGCAGCCACAGCGCCTCGAGGATCAGCGCGGCGACAGGGGCGGCCAGCACGCCGGCCAGCGCGTGCGGCAGGCTTCCCGTCCGCAGGCTGCGCCAGGCGGCGACCAGGCCGACCGCCGTGACCATGGCGAGAAGCAGGCTCAGCGTGGCGGGCGGGTCGGTTTCCGGCGCGCGCAGCACGATGCGCTGGTCGAGCCAGTTCCAGATCATCGGCTCGGCCAGCGCCAGCTTGGCGAGGAAGCCCAAGAGAGGCAGCGCCGCCAGATCCTCCAGCCCCGCGGCGCCCTCGGCCCAGACCAGCAGCAGGAGCGCCAGCACGGCGAGCAGCAGGAAGGCCCCCATCGCCTCGGAACCGGGGAACAGGAGCGCCCAGGCGAGGCTCGCCAGCGCGACATTCGCCGCCGCCAGCCGCACCGGGAAGCCCGGCCAAACCCCGTCGCGGCGCCAGAGCGCGCGGGCGATGGAGGGGCCGGGATGATCCGGCACCAGCGCCCTTTGGGGGATGATGATCGAGAGCAGCACCATCACCAGCAGGCTCCATTGCCAGCCCACCGCGCCTCCGCCCGACAGCGCCATCAGCGCAAGCCCGGCATGGCCCAGCGCCAGCGCCAGCACCGACACCCAGGCCCAGCGGCGGAAGGCGTCGACGGCAAGGCCGGTCGCCGCGATCAGCAGGTAATAGGCGTAGAGCCAAGGCGCCGCGCTGCCGCCCCCGTCGACCAGGAAGGGGGTGGCCGTGGCGCCCAGCAGCCCCACCGCCACCAGCAGCGGCCCGTGCCGCCAGCCCAGCCAGACCGCCAGCGCCGAAATGGCGAACAGCCCGGCGAAGCCCGGCCCCGGCCCGTATAGCCCATACATCAGCCGCCCGGCGGTGATCCCGGCGAAGACCGCGACGATCCCGGCGCCGCTGAACACCGAGGGCAGATAGGCGGTGGCGCTTTCCGCCCCGTCGCCCCAGCGCCGCCGCAACCACTCGCCCGCGCCGATCAGCGCGAGGCCGAAGAGCACCGCCATGGCGACCCGCGCGGCGGGCGGCAGCAGCCCACGCTCCATGCCGTATTGCACGAAGAACACCCCGGCCAGCGCCAGCGACAGCGCCGAGACGGCATAGACCCAGTTCTCGCGCAGCCAGCGGCCGAGCGCCGCGAAACGGTCGGGGCGCAGCACGATGGGGCGGTTCTGGTCGGGCGCGGGGTCCGGCTCCGGCACCTCCGCCGCCCGGCGCAGCGCGCGGTCCCAGGGGGAGAGATCTTCGATGGCGGGCGCCTCGGGCGGGGCGGGCATGTCCTGCGCCACGGCTTCGGGCATCGGCGGCTCGCTGGGCGCCTCGGACGGCATGGCCTCGGGCAGCGCCTCCCCCGGCGGGCGGGCGCGCAGCCCGGCGATCTCCACCGCCATCTCGGCGATCCGCCGCTCCGCCAGGTCGAGCCGGGCGCGCAGCCCGGCATGGCCGATCCAGAGCAGGATCATCCCCACCGGCACGGCCAGCACCGCCAGACCGATCAGGACGAGCAGGGTCTCCATGGCGCGCCTCCGTCATTCTCCGCGCGCCAGCATAGCGCGCCCCGGCGGGCGGGCGCCATATCAGGAATTCCCGTCCCGGCCCTCTTTCCGGTCGAACAGCCCGGCCAGCGCCCGGCCCATCAGATTGGTCACCTGCGGCCGGCGGGCGGCGTGGAACGGCAGCGGCCGGCACAGTTCCATCGCCGCCACGCCGACGCGGGCGGTCAGCGCGCCGTTCACCACCCCCTCGCCGAAGCGGCGCGACAGCTTGGACAGCACCCCCCCGCCCGCGACCGAGCCGATCAGGTCGTCGGTCAGCGCCACCGCGCCCGTCGCCACCAGATAGGTGAAGACCCGGCGCAGCAGCCCCCAGCTCGCGAAGCCGCCGGAGCGGCCGCCATAGATCTCGGCGATGCGGCGGATCATCCGCAGATTGGCGAACAGCGCCGCCGCCACATCGGCCAGCGCCATCGGCACCAGCGCCGTGACGGTGGCGACCTGCCGCGCCGCCGCCTCCACCTCGCGCCGCGCCGCCTGGTCGAGCGGCTCGATCAGCCGCGTCTCCGCCAGATCCAGCAGCGCGTCGGCGTCGAGCACATCCTCCCGCCGCGCCTCCAGCGCCTCGATCGCGGAGGCCGCCTCCGGCCGGTGGCGGTAGAGCGCGGCGAGGCTGTCGGCCAGCGCCCGCGCCGCCTTGAGATCCGCCGTCTCGCGCGCCGCCAGCGCCCGCTGCCGCAGCCCGTCCAGCCGCGCGAGCCGCAGATAGGCCAGCCATTCCCGCGCCGCCAGCGCCGCCCCCAGCGCCACCGCGATCACCGTCAACCCCAGCGCGATCGTGCCGAGTAGCGGGTTGCGCGCCATCAGCGTGGTGATGAAATCATGCGCGGCCACCGCCAGCACGAAGCTGAACAGCGCCCCGAAAGCCCAGAGCGCGGCGCGGGCGAGCGGCGAGGGCCGCGCACCCGCCAGCCGCCCGGCCATCAGCATCGCCCGCCCCTCGCCCGGCGCCTCGGGCACCGGCGGGGCCAGCGACGGATCGGCGGGCGCGTCGTCGTCGAGCTCGATCACGAGCGGGCGCGGGGGGCGGTCATCGGTCACAGCCGGTCTCCGATCAGGAATTCCGCCGCGCGGTCGAGGCGGATATGCGGCGGCCCCTCGCCGGGGCGCAACGTGGCGCGGGCGGGGGCGAAGGCCATCAGCGCGAAATCGGCGTCGAGCCAGCGCTCCGCCCCCTCCCGCGCGGGCGAGAGCAGCCGCGCGGGATCGGCGGGCAACTCGCCCGGATACATCGCCGCCTGCTTGCCGGTCGACAGCAGCCGGCCCCGCACCATGGCGAGCCGGCGTCCGTCGCGCTCCACCTCCTCCTCCACCGTGGCGCGCAGCCCGGCGAGCGACATGGCGGCGACCTCGGCCCCGGCGAAGGCGGCGCGGTCGCGCGCGTCGCGCACCAGCGCCTCGGTGATGGCGGTCAGTTGCGGGTGCTGGCTGTGGTGCAGATGGTCGGCCTTGGTGGCGGCGAACAGGATCTTCTCGACCCGCCGCCCCAGCAGGATCTCCGACAGGAAGCCGTTGCGGCCGGGCCGGAAGGCCGACAGGATCTCGGCCATCGTCCGGCGCAGATCCTCCAGCGCCTGCGGCCCGGCATGGATCGCGCCCAGCACGTCGACCAGCACCACCTGCCGGTCGATGCGCGAGAAATGCTCGCGGAAGAACGGCTTCACCACCTTGGCGCGATAGGCGTCGTAGCGCCGCTCCATCTCGCGCCAGAGGCTGCCGCGGCCCGGCGCGGCGGGGGCCGGCAGCGGCGCGAAGGTCAGGACCGGACTGCCCGCCAGCTCCCCCGGCAGCAGGAACCGCCCCGGCGTGCAATCCGACCAGCCCTCGGCCCGCGCCGCGCGGAGATAGGCGGTGAACCCGGCGGCCAAGGCCTGCGCGCGCGCCTCCTCGAAGGGCAGCGCGCCGTCCTCGGCCCGCGCGGTGGCGAGGTAATCGGCCCCGACCTTCCGCCGCGCCAGTTGCCCCAGCACATCCTCCGACCAGTCGGCATAGCCCTTGTCGAGCAGAACGAGGTCGAGCAGCCATTCGCCGGGATAATCCACGATGTCGAGATGCACGGTCCGCGTCCCGGTCAGCCCGGCCAAGAGGCCGGTGGGCCGGACCCGGAACGACAGCCGCAGTTCCGAGACCGCCCGCGTGCTGTCCGGCCAGCGCGGATCGTCGCCGGTCAGCGCCGCCAGATGCCCCTCCAGATCGAAGCGCGGGATGGTGTCGTCGGGCTGCGGTTGCAGCCAGGCCGCCTCGATCCGCCCCGCGGCGCCCAGTTGCGGCATCCGCCCCCGGTCGAGCAGATTGGCGACGAGGCCGGTGATGAACACCGTCTTGCCCGCCCGCGACAGGCCGGTGACGCCGAGCCGAACCACCGTGTCGGAAAACGGCGCGGCGACGGCGGAGACCAGCCCGCCCAGGCTGCGGGTCAACGGGTCGGTGAGATCGCTGATGGCCAAGGCGGGCTCCTTCCGGGTCGGCCGGCTCAAGATAGGCGCGGGGCGCGGCCATGGGTAGGGGGAAGGATCGCGCCCGCTCGACAGGGTTCGCGCGACAGGCTCCGGCCCGGGAGGGCTGGTCCTGCGGGGGCGGTTCGAAGGGGGCTGGCTTGGCAGGGACCGCACGGCCTCGGCAGCGCCGGGCCGGACGCGCCGCCCCGACAGCGCCGCCTCGACAGGGCGGCGCGGCTGCGCTAACCGGGGGCCATGCCCAGATACGCGCTGATGATCGAATATGACGGCACGCCCTTTGCGGGTTGGCAGCGGCAGGCCGAGGGCCGCGCCTCGGTGCAGGCGGCGGTGGAGACGGCGCTGGAGCGGCTGGAGCCGGGCCCCCACCGCATCGCCGCCGCCGGGCGCACCGATGCCGGGGTCCATGCCACGGGGCAGGTCGCGACCTGCGATCTTTCCCGCGACTGGGAGCCGGCGCGGCTGATGGGCGCGCTGAACCATCACCTGCGGCCGGCGCCCGTCGCGGTGCTCGCCGTGGCGCCGGTGGCGGAGGTGTTCCACGCCCGGTTTTCGGCCATCGAGCGGCGCTATACCTTCCGCCTGGTGCAGCGCCGCGCCCCGGTCACCCATGACCGCAACCGGGTCTGGCAGGTCGGGCACCGGCTGGACATCGCGGCGATGCGGGCGGGCGCCGCCTTCCTCATCGGCCATCACGATTTCACCACCTTCCGCTCGTCGATCTGCCAGGCCGCCTCGCCGGTCAAGACGCTGGACGAGATCCGCATCGAGGAACTGCCCTATCCCGGCGGGGCGGAGTGCCGCTTCCATCTGCGCGCGCGCAGCTTCCTGCACAACCAGGTCCGCTCCATCGTCGGCACGCTGGAACGGGTCGGCGCCGGGGCATGGCCGCCCGAGGCGGTGAAGGCGGCGCTGGAGGCGCGCGACCGCGCCGCCTGCGGCCCGGTCTGCCCGCCGGGCGGGCTCTACCTGACCGGGGTGGGCTATCCTTCCGATCCCTTCGGCCCCTGATCCGGCAGGCCGCCTTTTCCATTGTGCGCCCCCGGCGCGGGCGGTAATCGGGGCGGCATGGATGCGGGGATCGAGCTTTCCGGGGTGGATTTCGCGGTGCAGGGCAAGACGATCCTGCGCGGCGTCTCGCTATCCTTGGCCGAGCGCCGGGTCGGCATCGTCGGGCGCAACGGCTCGGGCAAGACCACGCTGCTCAGGCTGATCGCCGGGCTGGCGGCGCCCACCTCCGGCGCCGTGCGGGTGGCGGGGCGGGACCCGGCGCGCGAGCGGCGGGCGATGCTCTCCGAGATCGGCATCCTGTTCCAGAACCCCGATCACCAGATCATCTTCCCCACGGTGGAGGAGGAACTGGCCTTCGGGCTGCGCCAGATGGGTCTGGCCGGCGAGGCGGCGGCGCGGGTGCGGGCGATGCTGGCGGCCGAGGGGCGGGCGCATTGGGCCGACGCGCCGGTCAGCGCGCTGAGCCAGGGACAGAAGCAATGGCTCTGCCTGATGGCGGTGCTGCTGATGGCGCCCCGCCGGCTGTTGCTCGACGAGCCCTTCGCCGCGCTCGACCTGCCGACGCAGGCGCGGTTGCGGCGGCGGCTGGCCGGCCTGCCGCAGCAGATCGTCACCATCAGCCACGACCCCGAAGCGGTGGCCGACTGCGACCGGGTGGTCTGGATCGAGGCCGGGGAAGTGGCGATGGAGGGCGCGCCGGCGGCGGTGCTGCCCGCGTTCCGCGCCGAGATGGCGCGGTTGGGAGGGGCGGATGCTGACACTGACCTCGCCGGTTGAGACGCGGCTGCACCGCTGGCCGGCGGGGGTGAAGCTCGCGCTGGTCGCCGGGGGCAGCACGCTGATCTTCACGCTGGGCAGCCCTCTGGCCATCGGCGTCGCGGTTCTGGCGGTGGCGGCGCTTTATCTGGCGCAGGGATGGCGGTTCGCGGCACAGGGCGCGCGGCTTCTTCGACCGCTCTGGCCGTTCTTCCTGGTGCTCGCGCTCTGGCATCTGTGGCAGGGCGAGCCGCTGCGCGGCGCGGTGCTGGCCGGGCGGATGCTCGCCGCCGTGGCGCTGGCCAATCTGGTGACGATGACCACCCGGCTCGACGCCATGCTGGCGGTGATCGAGCGGTTTCTGTCGCCGCTGGCGCGGATCGGGCTGCCCGCGCGGGCGGTGGCGCTGGCCATGGCGCTGGTCATCCGCTTCGTTCCGGTTCTGCTGGACAAGGCACGGCAACTCGGGCAGGCATGGCGGGCGCGCAGCCCGAGGCGGGCCGGCGCGGCGCTGGTGCTGCCGCTCGCGCTGGCGGCGCTCGATGACGCGGAACACCTGGCCGAGGCCCTGCGCGCGCGGGGCGGCCTCTGAGACGGAGACCCCGATGGAACGCAGCCTGACCCATATCGCCCTCTTCGCCGCGCTGATCGCGGTTCTGGGCCTCGTGCCGAAGATCGACCTCATCTCGGGCGTGCCGATCACCGCGCAGTCGATGGGGATCATGCTGTGCGGCACGGTGCTGGGGGCGCGGCGCGGGGCGCTGGCGGTGCTGCTGTTCCTCGCGCTGGTGGCGGCCGGGCTGCCGCTCCTGGCGGGCGGGCGCGGCGGGCTG
Source organism: Gemmobacter sp. (assembly GCA_039808305.1). Taxonomy (GTDB): domain Bacteria; phylum Pseudomonadota; class Alphaproteobacteria; order Rhodobacterales; family Rhodobacteraceae; genus Gemmobacter. The sequence goes on from JBDHSR010000073.1 coordinate 11,025, forward strand.
GGCGTCTTCGCCTCGCCGACGGTGGGCTATCTGGTGGGCTTCCCGATCGCCGCCTTCGTGGCCGGGCTGATCGTGGAGCGCTGGCGGGTGGATGTCGGCATCGCCAGCTTCGCCGGCGCGCTGATCGGCGGAGTTCTGGTCCTGAACCTCTGCGGCATCGCCGGCATGGCGCTGATCCTCGGCAAGACGCTGCCCGAGGCGGCGATGCTCGCCTTGCCCTTCCTCGCCGGCGACCTGCTGAAATCCGGCATCACCGCCGGGATCACCCGGGGTCTGGCGCGGGTGCGCCCGGC
>JBDHSR010000074.1:0-11284 GCA_039808305.1 Gemmobacter sp.
CGCCGCCCGGAGCGGCGGAACGGGGCGCCGGCCGGGCGGCCGCGCCGCGCGCGACGGCGAGGAGGCCGTCGATCCCGGCCGGGTGGAGGCCATCGTGGCGCATCTGCGGACGGAGCCGGGCATGGAGCCGGAACCGGCATCCGCCCTCCTGCCGGGCGTCGCCGACGCCCCGCCCGGCCAGAAGGGCAAGACCGCGACCCGGGTGATCGAGATCCGCCCGCCCGCGGGGCCGGCCCGGCTGCGCCCGCGCCATCGCGGCCTGATGCTGAGCTTCGCGCTCGTCGTCGTCCTGCCGGTGCTCTGCGCCATCGCCTATCTCTTCCTCGTCGCCGAGGATCAATACGCCTCGACCGTGGGCTTCACCGTGCGGCGCGAGGAGGGGGCGGCCTCCTCGACCGAGCTGCTGGGCGGCCTCGCCCAGTTCGCCGGGGCCAGCGGCTCGTCCGAGAGCGACATCCTGTACGAATTCATCCAGAGCCAGGAGATCGTCTCGTTGGTCGACGAGCGGATCGGGTTGGGCGATCTCTATTCCGTGCATTGGCCGGGCGACCCCCTGCTGGCGCTGCGGCCCGACCCGACGATCGAGCAGCTGCACCGCTACTGGGGCCATATGGTGCGCATCTCCTACGATCAGGGTACCAAGCTGATCGAACTGCGCGTGTTGGCCTTCCGCGCCGAGGACGCGCAGCGCATCGCGCAGGAGATCGTCACCGCCAGCCAGAACCGCATCAACGACCTGAACAATCAGGCGCGCGAAGACGTGATGCGCTACGCCAACGAGGATCTGGACACCGCGGTGGACCGGCTGAAGGCGGCGCGCGAGGCGCTGAGCCGGTTCCGTTCCCGCACCCAGATCGTCGATCCGGCCGCCGATATCCAGGGCCGGATGGGGGTGTTGAACAATCTCCAGCAGCAACTGGCCCAGGCGCTGATCGAGAACGACCTCGTGCTCGGCACCACGCAGGAGGGCGATCCCCGCCGCGAGCAGGCCACCCGCCGCATCCAGGTGATCCGCGACCGCATCGCGGCGGAGCGCGAGACCTTCGCCTCGGATGGCGATACCCGCATCGCGGGCGAGACCTATCCCGCGCTGATCGCGCAGTTCGAAAGCCTCGCGGTGGATCTGCAATTCGCCGAGGAGACCTATCGCGCCGCGCTGGCCGGGGTGGACATGGCGCGCGCCAACGCCTCGCGGCAGTCGCTCTATCTCGCCCCCTATATCACGCCCACCCTGCCGCAGACCGCGGAATTCCCGCAGCGCGTCATGCTGTCGGGCATGGTCCTGCTGTTCCTGGTCCTGATCTGGGCGATCGGGGCGCTGATCTATTACAGCGTGCGCGACCGGAACTGAGCGTCACGGGCGGCAGATGATCCGATTCGAGAACCTCTGCAAAAGCTATCGCATCGGCGACAGCCGCAAGGTGATCGTGGACAACCTGAACCTGACGCTGCCCACCGGAAAATCGCTGGCGCTGCTGGGGCGCAACGGGGCCGGCAAGTCGACGCTGTTGCAGATGGTGGCCGGCACGATCCGGCCCGATAGCGGCCGGATCCTGTCGGACGGCACGATCAGCTGGCCGGTCGGGCTCGGCGGGTCGCTGCACAAGGAGATGACCGGGGCGCAGAACGTGCGCTTCCTCGCCCGGGTCTACGGGGTGGACAGCGAGGAGCTGATCGCCTTCGTCGAGGATTTCGCCGAGCTCGGCAGCCATTTCCACATGCCGATCCGCAGCTATTCCTCGGGGATGCGCTCGCGGCTGACCTTCGGCGCCTCGATGGGGATCCGCTTCGACACCTATCTGGTGGACGAGGTGACCTCGGTCGGCGACGCCAGGTTCCGCCGCAAGAGCAAGGCGGTGTTCCGCGAGCGGATGGCGCAGTCGAGCGCGATCCTGGTGACGCATGACCTGGGGGCGCTCAGGGATTACTGCGATGCGGGGCTGATCCTCGAACATGGCCGGCTGTTCTATTTCGAGGATCTGGCCGAGGCGATCGCGGTGCACCAGGCCCTGATGGACTAGAATGGGCCGACCATCCGGGGTCTCCGCGACCGCCTGGGGAAACGGCCGCCCGCGCCCCGGCGGGCCGGCCCCTCGGCTTGCCACCCCGGCGCGATGGCTCTATGGAGTCCGCAGGGTTTCACGCGGGTATGGCTTTTGGGGGCTGGATGGCGGAGGCGGGGCCGGAAATGGCCGGAACAGGGGATGCGGCCGATGGCGCGGCCTGGCGCGCGCCGCTGCGCCGGGCCCTGGCGGATCTGCCGGCGGCCGGGACGGACGGGATCCCGCGGGTGATCTGGCAGTTCTGGCATTCCGGCCTGGCGGACGCCCCCGACGTGGTGCGCCGCAGCCACGAGACCTGGCGCCATTTCAACCCGGGCCACCGGCTGCGCTTCCTGTCGCTGGCCGATGCCGAGGCGGCGCTGGGGGTCGACCTGGAGCGGATGTTCTCCGGCATGACCGTCGAGATCGGCTGGGCCGGCAAGTCCGACCTGCTGCGGCTGCTGCTGCTGGCCCGGTTCGGCGGCATCTGGGCCGATGCGACCACCTTCTGCCTGCGCCCGCTGGCGGACTGGCTGCACCCGCAGGCCGATGGCGACGGCTTCTTCTGCTTCCGGCACCTGCCGGGACTGGGGGACAGGGAACTGGTCTCCTGGTTCATGGCGGCCGCCCCGGGGCATCCGATCATCCGCGCCCTGCTGGACGAGGTGGTGGACTATCTCTACCGTCCGCGCGACCGCCGGCCGGTCATCGCCACGCCGCGGCATGTCCGGGCGGCCTTCGACCTGATGGAGGGCGACCGTCCCGGCCGCGAGCTGCTCGACCGCTGCGAGGCGGAGCGGGGCTGGGTGCCCTATTTCTGGATGTTCTACCTCTTCGAGGAGGTCACCCGCCGCCAGCCGGAGGCATGGGCGCGGGTGCGCGCCATGAGCAACCGCCGCGTCCAGGCGATGGCGTATCTGCCGCAGTTCCGCAACGCCGATGTGGCCAAGCAGAACAAGGGCGAGAAATACCTGGGCGGCGAAATCTACCAGGCACGGCTGAAGGCCCTGTTCGACGGCGACAGGATCCGGGCCGACTTCGGAAAACGAAAAGGGAATCCGGCGGCATGAACGACTGGCAAAGCGTGCGACCCTCGCTCCAGATCAGCGAGGCGCGCAAGATCATCTTCGTGCATATCCCCAAATGCGGCGGCACCTCGATCGACCGTTCGGCGATCTTCGAGGGCGACGTGCGGCGCTGGGGCCATATGGCGCTGCGCGGCTTCCGGCGGGTGCTCGGCCCGCGCTTCGCCGAGTTCCGCGTGTTGACCATGGTGCGCAACCCCTGGGACCGGCTGGCCTCGGCCTTCCATTTCGCCTCGGTGCAGGGGCCGACCTACAAGGACGCCAACGCCGCCCATGGCGCCGCGCTGATGGCGGAATTTGGCAACGATCTCGAGCGTTTCCTGCCGGCCTTCGTGGCGGAGCCGGAGCGTTTCGTGACGATGCTGTGGTTCCGCCCCTCGCTGAGCTTCTTCGATCCGAAGCGCTGCGAGGTGCCGTTCTTCGTCCAGAAGCTCGAGGAGCTCGACGATCTCGAACCGCTGCGCGCCTTCGTCGGCCTGCCGGATCTGGAGATCGGCCACCGCCGCAAGGGGCCGGTGGAGCCGGGCGAGCGCCGCGGCGTGTTCACCCCCGGGCTTTTCGCCCGGGTCGGCGAGATCTATGCCGAGGACATCGAGACCTTCGGCTATGGCGGGACGGATCCGGCCAGCCTGTCCTACTGAGGCGGCGGGCCTGTCCCGCAGGCCGGGCGGGCGGCGGCCCGCCGCTCAGCCCTGCCGGTCCGGGGCGAAGCGCGATTGCCAGAATTCCCGGCTCGCGGCCGCGCCATAGCCGGCCTGCCAGTCCCGGCGCAGCCGCGGATAGCGCAGGCCGAACCGCAGCAGGGCCCGGCCGAAGCCCCAGCCGGCGCGCAGCGCCGCCGGCTTGGAATGGCGCAGCGTATAGGCCTTGCCGGCGCCGTCGAGGCAGACGGTCTCGGCCGCGCCCCAGCTCCGCCGCAGCTGGCCCCGCTCGCCCGGCCCCAGCACCAGCCGGTTGCCCCAGTGGCGGAAGAAGGGCAGCAGGTGGCCGTTGAGCGTCAGCTTCATGAGCCAGCGCACCGAGGCCCGGTCGGGGTCGAGCCGCTTGCGGGGCAGGGGGACGGGGCCGTCCAGCGGCTGCCAGGCCTCCTGGCGGCGCATGGCGCCCAGGGTGGCGCGGCGCTCGGCCATATCGGCATGGCGCATGAAGAAGGCGGGCCCGCGCATGATGTCCTCGAGCGCGAGGGTGATCGCCCCGATCGTCTCGTACTGGCACTGGAGCAGCGCGCGCAGGAAGAAGAAGACCGGCGTCTTCATCGTGCCGATCCGGCCGCGATCCATCTGCGGCAGCGCGAGGTGATGGGCGATATGGCTGCGCAGGTCGAGATAGACGGTCAGCAGGTTCTCCTTCTCGGAGAAATCCGCCTCCTGACTGGAGACCACGCCGGGCAGCGTGACGATGTTGAAGCGGTTGGCGAGGCTGAAGCTCACGTCGTCGCCACGCACGAAGAAGGGGAAGGGCTTGTATTCCGCCTTGTCCAGCGGGAAGGCGAAGAACCACCAGCCGCCGTAGAAATTGGCCGGGGTCTTCGGGGTGGAGGCCAGTTCCATCCGCGTGACCTGCTGGAGGTCGCGCAGGTCGGTGCCCATGTGCTGCGGCAGGCAGACCCGGTCGAACAGCGCGCCGTTCTCCCACATCGCCCAGCGGTGCCGGGCGGAAAGCAGCCCCGCCGCCACCGCGGTGGCCGGGTCGTCGGCATGGGCGAGGAAGGCCCAGCTCCGCTCGATCGCCGCCATCGGGATCGAGGCGTCGTCGTCCATGAACAGGCAATGCGTGGCGCCGCGCGCCTCGGCCTCCAGCAGGCCGCGGGCGAAGCCGCCGGCGCCGCCGAGATTCTCGTTGGCGATCGGGGTCACATGGGCGGAGGCCGCGATCCGCGCGCTCTGTCCGTTATCGACGACCTGGAGATGCAGGTGCGGCGCGATCGGCGAGGTCTTCAGGAAATCCTCGAACCGGGCGACGGCGCGGGCCACCGCGGCCTCGCGCCGGAAGGTGGTGATCGAGAGCGCGATCCGCGGCAGGCGCTTCGGCGCCTGGCGGGTGATCCAGTCGGCGGCGGTCAGGCTGGCCGGCCCCAGCGCCTTCAGGCCGAAGAACAGCACCCCGCCCCGCGTCTCGGTCGCGGGCGCGTCGAAGGCGTCGGCGAGGTCGATCTCCAGCGGCCGCTCCGGATCCAGCGTGACGATCTCGTTCACCAGCCGCTCCCAGGAACGATCCTGGAGGGCCTGCATCACCACCACTTCCACCCGGCCGGCGCCGGTCAGCCGCAGCCCCAGATCCTCCAGCCCGCAATGCACCTGCCATTTGCCCAGGTTGAACAGGTTGAAGGCGGTGTCGAAGCCGGCGCTGCCGCCGGGCAGCAGCTCTACCCGCCGCTCCGAGGCCGACCAGCCGGCCTGCCCGTCCAGCCGGACGAACAGATCCCGCTCTGTGCTCAGCCCCTGTTCGGGCCAGAGCAGGCTCTGCAACACATGCGATCGGGTCTCGGCCATGTCGGGCTCCACCTCCAGGACGGCCATGGGCTCAGCGCCGGGCGGCGGCGGGCCTGGCCTCGTCCTGGGCCTGCCGGTTGCGGATGATCCCCTCCACCAGCGGGATGACGAAACGCTCCATCAACTCCTCGGGGGTGGCGGGCAGGCGCATCTCCGCCAGCGGTGCGTCGGCCGGCGGCAGGTCCTCCTCGAACAGCCGGCTGCGGCCGAAATAACGCTCGGCGACGGCGCGGTTCTCGGGCTCGAACCCGGCCATCAGCGCCTCACGCTCGGCGCGGGTCAGCAGCAGGCTGCTGCCCCCGCCCTGTGTCTTGCGCCAGTTGCGGTCGATCTCGTGCAGGATGCGCTCGAATTCCGCGCGGTGCGGCGGCGCCGCCTGGTCGAGCGGCAACCGGCGCATGAATTCCGAGGTGATGGGCGTGAAGCTGGGATTCACCTGGCCGGGAATGACGAAGCCGTCCAGATCCGCGATGCCGAGATGCCGACAGAAGGTGGCGATGGGGCCGCCGGGCATATGCGCCTTCTCGTGCACCGTCAGCAGGATGTTGTCGCGGCCGAACAGATCCTCCAGATGGCGGATGTAGCTGTCGTAGCGGATCCAGTGGAAGTCCTGGTGGATGTCGAGGAATTCCGGGAAGGTCAGGTGGCTCAGATGCGGCTGCCACTGCCATTTGATGTTCTGGTAGTACCAGCTTTCCAGCCACAGATCCTGCCGCCGCAGGGTATAGACGATCTTCACGTCGAAATGCTCGCGCAGCGGCAGCAGGTAGCTCAGGTCGCGCTGGCAGCTGATGTCCTCGTCGCTCAGGATCGCCGAATGGATCGGCCCGGGCATGCCGTCAGCCTGGTCGGCGATGGTGCGCGCGGTATTGGCGGCCTTGATCCGGCCCGAGGCGAGGCCCTGCATCAGCCAGTGCTGCCGGCCCGTCCGGTTGACCTGGAGATAGCCCAGCTCCGCCAGCCGGTCGTAATTGCCCAGCAGGAATTTCTGGATGGCCGAGGTTGCCGTGCGATGGGCGCCGATATGGATATAGAGGGTGCGGGCCATGTGGCGGCTGGATCCTTTCCGAATGTCTGCCCTGCGGGCATGCCCGAAAGCAGCGCTTTCCTAGCGGATCGCCTTCGGAATGAGAAGGGCGGAATCCCTTCGGAAAAAGCGCTGGCGCCGGGGGTGCCGGCGCCAGCGGGGGCGGGGATGGTGCCGCCTCAGACGACGAGGAAGTCGTTATGGGTGAGCGCGAGCCCGGTATTGAGCACCGCGAAGCGCACGGCCGCCGTCGCGCCGGTGCCGTCGGCGTCGAAGAAGAGATTGCCGGTATCGGTCTCGTAGATGATCCGCTGCGCCGCGGTGGTGGCGATGCCGGTGGCATTGGCCACGAAGGCCGCCGCCGCGAGCGCCCCGTTCGCCAGGCCGGTGAAGACGGCGTTCTCCAGCTCCACCTTGTCGATACCGGTCTGGAAGTCGAGGATCCGGTCGACATTGGTGGGGCCGAGGGCGGTGTTGAACACGAAGCTGTCGCTGCCGCCGAAACCGCTCAGCGTGTCGTTGCCGAGATGCCCGTTGAGTCGGTTGGCGCCGGTATTGCCGTTGATGCGCTGCGCCAGCGCGTTGCCGGTGAGGTTGAGTGGGGTGACGGCGGCGGCGCTTGCGCCGGCCAGGGTCTCGATATCGTCATCCGCCGCCAGCGTGAAGCTCACATTGGTGAAGACCCGGTCGTTGCTGCCCTGTCCCGCGCCCTCGAGCAGGATCGTGCCGCTGTTGTTGATGATGTAGGTGTCGTTGCCGCCCAGCCCGCTGAGCGTGTCGGTGCCGCCGGCGCCGCCGTCGTTCAGGGTATTGTCGCCGGCATTGCCGTTGATGCGCTGCGCCAGCGCATTGCCGGTCAGCGCGAGCCCCGTCACCGAAGCCGCGTCGAGAGCGGCCAGCAGCTCGATGTCGTCATCCGTCGCCAGCGTGAAGTTCACCGTGGTGAAGGCCCGGTCGTTGCTGCCCTGGCCCGCGCCCTCGATGAGGATGGCGCCGCTGTTGTTGATGACATAGACATCGTTGCCGCCCAGCCCGGCCATGGTATCCGTGCCGCCGGCGCCGCCGTCATGCAGGTAGTTGTCGCCGGCATTGCCGTTGATGCGCTGCGCCAGCGCGTTGCCGGTCAGCCCGATGCCGGCCAGTGCCGCGGCGTTCGCGGCGGCCAGCAGCTCGATGTCGTCATCCGCCGCCAGCGTGAAGCTCGCATTGGTGAAGACCCGGTCGTTAGCGCCCTGTCCCGCGCCCTCGAGCAGGATCGTGCCGCTGTTGTTGATGATGTAGGTGTCGTTGCCGCCCAGCCCGCTGAGCGTGTCGGTGCCGCCGGCGCCGCCGTCGTTCAGGGTATTGTCGCCGGCATTGCCGTTGATGCGCTGCGCCAGCGCATTGCCGGTCAGCGCGAGCCCCGTCACCGAAGCCGCGTCGAGAGCGGCCAGCAGCTCGATGTCGTCATCCGTCGCCAGCGTGAAGTTCACCGTGGTGAAGGCCCGGTCGTTGCTGCCCTGGCCCGCGCCCTCGATGAGGATGGCGCCGCTGTTGTTGATGACATAGACATCGTTGCCGCCCAGCCCGTTCAGCGTGTCGTTGCCGCCGGCGCCGCCGTCATTCAGGTAGTTGTCGCCGGCATTGCCGTTGATGCGTTGCGCCAGGGCGTTGCCGGTCAGGCCGAGATTGCTGACGGTGGCGGGGTTGTCGGCCGACATGATCTCGATATCGTCATCCGCCGCCAGGGCGAAGCTGATCCGGGCCAGCACGCGGTCGTTGCTGCCGCCCCCCGCGCTTTCGTTGATCACGACCGTGCCGGGATGCAGGACGTGGTAGACATCGTCGCCCGTGCCGCCGGTCAGCGTGTCGTTGCCGCCCAGCCCGTTCAGCGTGTCGTTGCCCGCCCCGCCGTCGAGGTTGTTGTCGCCGCTGGTGCCGGTGATCACGTCGGTCGTCGCCGAGCCGATCACGTTCTCGACCCCCAGCACGCTGCGCGGCCCCTCGAAGCCGCCGTTGTTGTTGTAGCTGCCGGTCGTCAGGTTGATGGTGAAGCCGGTGAAGCCGGTGAAGGCGATGGTCGAGACATCCAGCGTGTCGGTGCCGGAGCCGCCGTCGACATCGTCGGTGAACTCGCTTCCGACCATGCGGAACAGGTCGTCGCCGGTGCCGCCGATCAGCGTGTCGACATTGAACCCGCCCGCGAGGGTGTCATTGCCGCCCTGGCCGTCCAGCCGGTTGTTGCCGCTGTTGCCGGTGATGCTGTCGGATTGCTGGCCGCCGACCACGTTCTCGATCGAGACCAGATGGGCATAGGTGACCGAACCGATCTTGGCGGTGCCGGCGCTCAGGTCGATCTCCCAGCTGTCGGTAGTGCTGTAGGACCAGTCCGCCGTGTCGGTGCCGGCGCCGCCGTCCAGCGTCTCGTCCGGGCCGCCGAAATTCTGGCTCAGCGTGTCGTTGCCGGTGCCGCCATAGAGCGCGTCGGTGCCGTTGCCGCCATCGAGGTAATCGTTGCCGCGCATCCCGTGGAGCTGGTTGTCGGTGCTGTTGCCGACCAGCGTGTCATGGCCGTCGCCGCCGATGGCGTTCTCGATATTGGTGAAGGTGACGGATACGCCGTCGATGCTGCCCGTCGTGCCGTCGAGGCGGATGTTGGATCCGGTGGTGACGGCGGCGGCGTTCACCGTGTCGGTGCCGCCATTGCTGTCGCTGATCGTGGTGAGATGGCCCGCGACGCCGTCGTAATCGGAATATTCGTTGGTGAAGATGTAGCGGTCGCTCGTGGTGCTGCTGCCCCAGGTGCGGATCACCACATCCGAGACGGTCAGCGTGTCGCCGCCCGCGTCGTCGACGATGCGCACCGTCCAGGTGCCGGCGGCGCGCTCGCCGCGGAAGGCCTGGCTCTCGAAGGTCCAGGTGCCGTTGAAGTCGTTGCCGCCGCCGGTATCACGGATCATGATGCTTTCGGTGCCGTCCGGCGAGACCAGATAGACCTCCACATCGCCGGTGAAGGTGGTGGAGAAGGTCATCTGCACCGTCACGCGGTCGACGATGTCGTCGAAGGTGGCATTGCCCGAGAAGCTGAGCCCGGTCGTGTTGCCGTCCGGGATCACGATGGCCGAATTCACCACATCCATGGAGTTGGTGAGCTGGTTCGACGAGCGGCCGGCGCTCTGGCCGGTCAGCAGCCAGGTTTCCGCCAGCCGCACGGCGGCGCGGGCATCGACCAGGCCATAGCCGTAATCGTTGGAGAAATGCATCCCGCCGCCGTTCCAGGTGGTGGCGGCGTTCCACCGCCAGGCATGCAGCTCGGATCCGGCGGTGCCGCCGCCGACGGCGGAGCCGACATGGCGGGCCGAGGCGGCGAGGATGCTCTGCACGTCGCGCCAGCCGAGGCTCTCGTTGGCGTCGAGCATCAGGCTGACCACGCCCGAAACCATGGGCGCGGCCGAGGAGGTGCCGTTGAAGGTGGTGGTGAAATCGCCGCTGCTGTAGCCGGCGGCTCCGGTGCGGTCGGTGGTCACCACCTGGCCCGGCGTGCCGAAGCCCGAGACCAGCACGGCGGCGCCGTAGCTCGAATAGCTGGAGACGAAGCCGTTCTGGTCGACCGCCGCCACCACGACCTGGCGGGTGTCGTTGGTCCAGTCGTCGGCGTTCACGTCATAGGCCCCGCTGCGCGAGTTGCCGGCCGATTTCACGATGATCGAGCCCAGCCCGCCGCGGCCGCTGTCCACCGCGGTGTTGATCGAGGTCTCGATCTCGTCGAACCGCACGGCATTGTAGCCCACGCCGAATTCGCTGTTCAGGTCGTTGGCGATGCCCTGGCTGATATTGATCACGTCGCCTGCGGCCGACATGGCGGCGTGGTGGATGGCGTCGCGGACATTCTGCAACCAGAAATCGTTGATGAAATTGTGGGTGCGGTAGCCGACCAGCTCGACCCCGTAGGCCACGCCCACCGCGCCGGTCCCGTTCGCGGCGGCGCCGATGATCCCGGTCACCGCCGTGCCATGCGCATTGCTGGCCGTGCCGAAGGGATCGAGGTCGACATCGTTGAAATCGTAATCGAGGCCCGTGTTGTAGTTCGGCGCGAGGTCGGAATGGTTGTAGTCGAACCCGTCGTCGATCACCACGACACGGATGCCCGCGCCGGTATAGGCGGGGCCCTCGAACGGGTTCCAGACCGGCGCGACATTGAGGTCGAGCAGGCCGAAGGTCGGGTTTTGCAGATGCCATTGCTGGCTCAGCAGCGGATCGGTCGGCATGGGCATGGATCTATCCTCCGAAGGGATGGCCGCTCTCTGACGGGCGGCCTTTGACTGAAAATGGACTTGCCGGCGCGGGAGGTCCCCCGCCGGTTATTTCTCGGGCCGTTCCTCCGCCACGATCAGCACCCGGCCGAGGCAGGTGGTCGTGACGCCGTAATGTCCGCTCACCGTGACGCGCGCACCGATCGCCACCGCGGGCGACAGGTAGGACACGCCGTGGCGCCGGCCGTCGGCGGTTTCGATCTGCGGGCAATCGACGGCATTGCCCTCGGTGACGCGGATGCCGGTCAGCGTCACCGGCTGGTCGGCAGCGGCCGGCGCATGGGGGGGCATCGCGGCCTCCTGTGGCGGGGAAAGCGGGGCCATCCGGCCATGGCCGCAGGCCGGC
>JBDHSR010000075.1:0-11221 GCA_039808305.1 Gemmobacter sp.
GCCGACAGGTTCTGCATCCGCATGTTGTAGAGCGGCAGCTTGTTCTGCCACAGCATATAGCTGTTTTGCAGCCCCGGATGTTTCTTCCAGTTCTGCTCATAGGCGCCCGACATGATGACGGCGCGGGCCGCGAGTTCCGGGTCGTCGGTGATGAGCATCCCGCCTTCGCCGGCATTGATCATCTTGTAGGACTGGAAGCTGAAACAGCCGATCTTGCCCAGCGTGCCGATATTCCGCCCGTGCCATGTGGTGCCGAGACTATGCGCCGCGTCCTCGATCACCGGCACGCCGGCCGCCTCGGACAGGCGCAGGATCGCGTCCATGTCGCTGGTATGGCCGCGCATATGGCTGATCAGCACCGCCTGCACATCGGGCAGCTTGGCGGCGAAATCCGCCATATCCACCCGGTAATCCGCGCCGACCTCGACCAGAACCGGCACGCATTCGGCATGGATCACCGCCGAGGGCACGGCGGCGAAGGTGAAGGCCGGGATCAGCACCTTCGCCCCCGCCGGCAGGTCCAGCGCCTTCAGCGACAGGAACAGCGCGGCGGAACAGGACGAGACCGCCAGCGCGTAGCGCGCGCCCAGCAGTTCCGCGAACTCCGCCTCCAGCGCCGCGACCGGCGCGCCGGAGGCGGCGGTGTAGCGGAACAGGTCGCCGCTGGCGAGCAGCCGCTCGATCTCGGCCCGCGCGGCCTCGGGGATCGGTTCGGACTGGTGGACATCGGGGGCAGGGAGGGCGCCGTCGGCAGCCATTTGCAGCTTTCCTGAAACTGGTCTCCGGCCATCCTGTAAGCGGGCGGGGCCCGATTTTCCAGCGACAAGTTGATGACGGCGGCGCCGGGCAGAGGAAATCCGCCTGTTCCTGGCGCGGGAAGCGGACGAATATCCTTTCCGCCGCGCGATCGGGGGAAGGAAACCCTCAGACCCCCAGCCGGTCGCGCAGGGAAAACCAGGTCATCGCCAGCACCAGCAGCGGCCAGCGCAGCGCCACGCCGCCGGGGAAGCGCGGCTGCGGCAGCGCCGCCATCAGGTCGAACCGCTCCGACTGGCCGCGCGCCGCCTCGGCCATCAGCTTGCCGGCCAGCGTCGCCATCGCCACGCCATGCCCGGAATAGCCCGAGGCCGACAGGACGTTCGGCGCGACGCGGGTGAAGCAGGGCAGCCGGTTCATGGTGATCGCCAGCGTGCCGCCCCAGGCATGGTCGATCCTCACGCCCTTCAGTTGCGGATAGACCTCCAGCATCGGTTTCGACACGGTTTTCACGATGTCGGGGAATTTCCAGCCATAGCTTTCGCCGCCGCCGAACAGCAGCCGGTTATCCTCCGACAGCCGCCAGTAATTCACCACGAACCGCGTGTCATGCACCGCGACGGGGCGTGACAGGATCGCGGCGGGGTCGGCAAGCGGCTCGGTCGCCAGCATGAAATTGTTGATCGGCATGACCTTGGCCGCCACCTTCGGCTCCAGCCCGCCGAGATAGCCGTTGCAGGCCAGCAGCACCTGATCGGCCACCACCCTGCCATGCCGGGTCGCCACGGTGACCTTCGCGCCGTGATCGAGCCGATGCACCTCGCTCGTCTCGTGGATCGCCGCCCCCGCCCGTGCCGCCGCGCCCGCCAGCCCCAGCGCGTAGTTCAGCGGATGCAGGTGCCCGGCGCCCCAGTCGATCTCGCCGCCCTTGTAGAGGGCCGAGCCGATCAGCGCGCGGATGCCGTCGCGATCCAGCGGCTCCAACTGAGTGTAGCCGTAGTCGCGACGCAGCTTCTCGGCATAGGCATGGGTGTCGCGCACTTCGCCTTGATGGCGGCAGGCATGGGCGATGCCGGGATGGAAGGTCACCGGCATGGCGTGATCGGCGATCAGGCCGCGGACCAGCGCCTTCGCCTCCTCGGCCAGATCCCAGTAGCGGCGGGCATTCTCGCGCCCGGCGATCCTCTCCATCGCCACCTGGTCGAGCCGCTGGCCGGAGCCGACCTGCCCGCCATTGCGCCCCGAGGCGCCGAAGCCCACCCGATGCGCCTCCAGCACCACCACGCGGCGGCCGGCCTGCGCCAGATGCAGCGCCGCCGAAAGGCCGGTATAGCCGGCGCCGATCACGCAGACATCCGCTCGCACCTCGCCCTTCAGCTCGGGGAAGGCGGGCAGGGCGTCGCGGGTCGCGGCATAGTGGCTGGACGGGTATTCCCCCGTCCGGTCATTGACATGCAGCAGGTTCATCGGCGTCACACGTTGAGCAGCAGATGCTCACGCTCCCACGGGCTGATGACTTGCAGGAACTCCTTGTATTCGTTGCGCTTCACACTGTCATACACGGTGCAGAACTCGATCCCCAGCACCTCGCGCAGCCCGGCATCCTCTTCCAGAAGATCGAGCGCGTCGCCCAGATTGGTCGGGATGTCGTCGCTGTCGATATAGGCCGAGCCGGTGAATTCCGCGCGCGGCATCTTCTTTTCCTTCAGCCCGAGATAGCCGCAGGCGAGGCTGGCCGCGATGCCGAGATAGGGGTTGCAATCCATCCCCGGCAGCCGGTTCTCCACCCGCCGCGCGGCGGGGCCGGAGAGCGGCACGCGCAGCCCGGTGGTGCGGTTGTCGCGCCCCCATTCGAGATTGATCGGCGCCGCGAAATCCGGGACGTAGCGGCGGTAGGAGTTCACATAGGGCGCGATCACCGCGATGGCCGCGCTCATGTGGTTCTGCATCCCGGCGATGAAATGCAGGAACTCGACGGTCTCGCCGCCCTCGGCATCGGAGAAGATGTTCCGGCCGGTCTTCAGGTCCACCACCGAGTGATGGATATGCATGGCGCTGCCCGGCTCGTCGGCGATGGGCTTGGCCATGAAGGTGGCGAAACAGTCGTGGCGCAGCGCCGCCTCGCGGATCATCCGCTTGAAGAAGAACACGTCGTCGGCCAGCCGCACCGGATCGCCATGGGCGAGGTTCAGCTCGATCTGCCCGGCGCCGCCCTCTTGCAGGATGCCGTCGATCTCCAGCCCCTGCGCCTCGGCGAAATCGTAGATGTCGTCGATCACCTTGCCGTATTCGTCGATGGCCGACAGGCTGTAGGCCTGTTTCTGCGCCGCCTTGCGGCCGGTGCGGCCCATCGGCGGCTCGATCGGCTGGTTGGGGTCGATGTTGCGGGCGGTCAGGAAGAACTCCATCTCCGGCGCGACCACCGGGCGCAGCCCCTCGGCCTCGAACAGTTTCACGATGCGCTTGAGCACGTTGCGCGGGCTGAACGGCACCGGATGGCCCTGCTGGTCCTGCGCGTCATGGATCACCTGAAGCGTCACGTCGGCCGTCCAGGGCGCGGCGGTGGCGGTGGTGAAATCCGGCACCAGGAACATGTCGGGTTCGGTGAAGGCGTCGAAGGGATTGTCGGCCCATTCGCCGGTGATGGTTTGCAGGAAGATCGAATTGGGCAGGAAATAGCTGGTCTGCGTGGCGAATTTCGCGGCGGGCATCGCCTTGCCGCGCGCCACCCCGGCGATGTCGCCGATGATGCATTCCACCTCGTCGACGCGGCGGCCGGCAATATAGGCGCGGGCTGCCTCGGGCAGCTTGCTCGTCCAGTCGGACATGAGTCACACTCTTTGGTTTGTCCCCGGGGCCTCAGGCGGCCTTGCGGGGCGCCTTGAAGAAATCAGCGATGCGGCGCGCGAGGATGCGGTCGTCGATCTGCCGGTCGAGGCGCGCGCCGGCCTCGGCCATGACCCGCTCGGGCACGAGGCCCTTGCCGCGGGTCTCCATCAGCCCGGCGATGAAGTCGGACCTGAATTCGGGATGGGCCTGCACGGTGAAGATGCGGTCGCCATAGACCAGCGCCGCGTTCGCGCAGAAGTCGTTGCAGGCGGCGACCTCGGCCCCTTGCGGCTTTTCGGTCACCTGGTCCTGATGCCAGGCGTTGAGCCGCAGGGTCTGGCCGCCGAAATCGTATTCGGTGGGTCCGACCGCCCAGCCGCCGCCGAATTTCTCGACCTTGCCGCCGAGGGCCTGGGCGATGATCTGATGGCCGAAGCAGATGCCGACCATCGGGACCGCCTTGGCATAGGCCTCGCGGATGAAAGCCTCCAGCGGCTTGATGAAGGCATGGTCCTCATAGGCGCCGAAGCGCGAGCCGGTGATGAGCCAGCCGTCGCAGTCGGCGACCGAGGCGGGGAACTCCATGTCCAGCACGCGGTATGTGCGGAAGCTCAGGCCCTGATCGGCCAGCAGGCGCTGGAACATGTCGGGATAATCGCCCGAGGTCGGGGCGAGGGCGTCCGGCGCCTGTCCGGTTTGCAGAATGCCGATCAGCATGGGGTGTCCGCTTTGGCTATGGGAGAAATGTAGCAATGCCCGCCCCGGCGGGGCAAGGGGGAGAGGGGGCGGAAAATCGATCCCGCAAGATGAGGGAAGGCGCGCAAGCCGCTGCGCGCCGGGTGCAGGAGGGACGCGATCCCGCCCGTGCCCCGGCCCGGTGTGCGGGATGCCGCGCGCGGATCGGCAATCGCGCCTGCCGGTCCGCGCGCGGCGAACCGCGTGCCGGGTCCCCCCGCATCCCGCTCACACCGTGTCGAGGTAGAGCTCCACCTGCTCCTCCGGCGACAGCTCGGCGATGTAATGCAGCTCCTGCCGCTTGGTCTGCACCAGGTTGCGGATCAGCTCCTTCGGCAGGAAACGGTAGAGCAGGTCGCTGTTCTCGAAGGTGTCGATGGCGGCGTCCCAGGTCGCGGGGATCTGCGGCAGGTCCATCGCATAGGCGTTGCCGCTGATCGGCGCCGGCGGCTCCTGCGCGTCCTCGATGCCGCAGAGTGCGGCACCCAGGATGGCGGTCAGCATGAGATAGGGGTTCACGTCGCCCCCCGCCACCCGATGCTCGATCCGCCGGGCCGAGGGGCTGCCGGCCGGGATGCGGATGGCGGCGGTGCGGTTCTCGTAGCCCCAGCCGATGGCGGTGGGGGCGTGCTTGCCCGGCACCAGCCGCTCGTAGCTGTTCTGGTGCGGCGCGAAGATCAGCGTCGAATCCGCCATCGCGTTCAGGCAGCCCGCTACCGCGTGGCGCAGCATCGCCGTGCCCTTCGGCCCGCCCGAATCGAACACGTTGTCGCCCTTTTGGTCGATCACCGAGAAATGGGTATGCAGGCCCGAGCCGGAATATTCGGGATAGGGCTTGGCCATGAAGCTCGCCGCGAAGCCGTGGCGCCGCGCCAGCCCCTTCACCAGCATCTTGAAGAGCCAGGCGTCGTCCGCCGCGCGCAGCGGATCGTCGCAATGCATCAGGTTCACCTCGAACTGGCCGAGGCCGGTTTCCGAGGTGGTGGTGTCGGCCGGGATGTCCATCGCCTCGCAGGCGTCGTAGAGGTCGGTGAAGAAGGTGTCGAAGGCGTCGAGCGCCCGGATCGACAGCGTTTCCGCCGCCTTGCGCCGCTTGCCGGAGCGGGGCGAGGCCGGCACCTGCATCGTCTTGCCGCTGTCGTCGATCAGGAAGAATTCCAGCTCCATCGCGCAGACCGGGGTCAGCCCGCGCGCCTTGTAGCGCTGCACCACCGCGTTCAGCGCATGGCGCGGATCGCCCTCATAGGGGGCGCCGTTCTCGCGGAACATCCAGATCGGCAGCAGCGCGGTCGGCGCCTCCAGCCAGGGCATCGGCATGAAGCCGCGCTCGGTGGGTTTCAGCACCCCGTCCTGGTCGCCCTGTTCGAAGACCAGCGGGCTGTCGTCGATGTCCTCGCCCCAGATGTCGAGGTTCAGCACCGAGAAGGGGAAGCGCGTGCCGCTTTTCACCACGCTCTCGGCGAATCGCGCGGGCACCCGCTTGCCCCGCGCCTGTCCGTTCAGATCCACCGCGGCCACACGGATCGTGCGCACCTGCGGGTGCTTTCTCAGCCAATCCTTCATGCTCATTCGTGTCATTCAAGACCCGGGGCACGGGGTCACCGCGTCACCGGGCGCAGGCCCGGGGGGTGAGAGCCATGCCCTTGGCCCTTTCTCCCTCGTTCGATCCTTGCCATCCACGCCCGCCCATCGGGGCGGGGGACGCCATGCCGCCGTCGGGCGGCACGGTTCGGGCGACGGCCCGAAGAATTTGATCAAATATAGGCTACTACCGGATCAACTGCGGACGCAAGCGAATTTTGCTGCGGGTGTTCGACGGCAGGTGCCGGTTGAGGCGGCGGTTCACCAGGCCGAACAGCCCGATCAGGCAGAAGGTCAGCAGGATGAAGTAGAAGGCGACGATCGGATAGGGCACGAAGGGGTTGAAGGTCTTGTCGGCGAAATAATTCGCGTAATAGAGCGCGTCGCCCCGCTGCTGGAAGGCCGGGAAGCCCGAGAAGAACACCAGCGTCGTGGCGTGGAACAGGAAGATCGCCTCGTTGGTATAGGCCGGCCAGGCCAGCCGCAGCATGGTCGGCCACTGGATGCGGCGGAACTTCGACCAGCCGGAGATGCCATAGGCCTCGGCCGCCTCCAGATCGCCCTTCGGCACCGCCATCAGCGCGCCATAGAAGATCTCGGCGGCATAGGCGGCGGTGTTGAGGAACAGCACGAACAGCGCCCCCGCCCAGGCCGAGGTCAGCCAGTTGGTCGGGATATGGGTGCCGAAAATGTCGATCCCCGAACGCGGCAGCATCACCAGCGCCGAATAGGCGAGGAAGAACTGGATGAAGAGCGGCGAGCCGCGGAAGACGAAGATGAACCACTCCGCGGGCTTGCGCGCCCAGGGGTTGCCCGAGGCCTTGGCCAGCGCCAGCGCATTGGCGAGAACGAAGCCGCTCAGCAGCGCCAGCGCGCCGAAATAGATGTTCCAGATCAGCCCCGAGCCGATCAGGGTGAATTGCTGGCACAGCGTGAAGTCGGTGCGCGGCAGCAGCTTCTCGCCATAGCCGAGGCTGCGGAAGGCATAGGCGCCGATGGTTTCCCAGCAGGTCATTGCGCGGCCCTCCGCATCGCTTCGCCCGCGGCGGTGGCCTGCCCGTGGTTGAGCCGGCGCGCCAGCCGCGCCAGCAGGATCTCGGAAACGCGGGTCATGCAGAGGTAAGCCACCAGAAGGAATATGAAATACCACAGCCGCCAGTCGGGATGCGGATAGGCGTAGGCCTGGGTCTTGGCGCTGCCGAGCTCGCGCGCCCAATACACGATGTCCTTCACGCCCAGCAGGAACAGGAGCGGCGTCGCCTTGATGAGGATCATCCACAGGTTCGACAGGCCCGGCAGCGCGTAGGTCCACATCTGCGGCACCAGGATGCGGCGGAACACCTGCCGATGCGTCATGCCGTAGCTTTCGGCGGTTTCGAGCTGCGCCCGCGGCACCGCGTTCATCGCGCCGTAAAGCACATTCGCGGCGAAGGCGCCGAAGACGATGGCGAAGGTGAAGACCGCCAGCGCGAAGCCGTAAAGCTGGTGCCAGATCTGCGGGCTGGTGCCCAGCGGCACCTTGGCCTGCGGGCAGACGCGGAATTCCAGCCCCTGCCGCACCGGCTCCGTCCAGTCGGGACAGAGGATCTGGTGCTTCATCCACTCGATCCCCTGATCGAGCGCGATGACGAAGAACAGGAAGAACACGATGTCCGGCACGCCGCGCACCATGGCGGTGTAGAGCTTGCCGAGCCACCGGAGCGGCGCGACATGGCTGCGCGCCGCCATCGCGCCGCCGAAGCCGAACAGCAGCGCCGAGGGCGCGGTGACTGCGAGCAGCACCAGCACCGTCAGGAAGGACCAGTAGAAGTCGACATGCTTGCTCGAGGTCAGATAGCAGATAAGCCAACTGAACCCTTCGAGGCTCTTGGGATCGGCGCAGAAGCTGAACATCACTGTCGGGGGGAGAGGAGAGGGGAAAACCCCTGCCGGACGGATGCCCGGCAGGGGACGGGATCAGAACTTGGTGCTTTCCGGCCCGAAGTGCTTCTCGATCGCGGCATTGATGGTGCCGTCTTCCTTCATGGACTTGATCGCCGCGTCGAACTTGGCACGCAGCTCGTCATCGCTCTGGCGGAAGGCCATGCCGACGCCGCCGCCCAGCGAGACCGGCTCGCCCACGAAGACCAGCTCGCCATTCGATTCGTTCACATAGGGCACGAGGTAGTCCTTGTCGGCGAAGACCGCCGCCGCCTCGCCGTTCTTCACGGCGGCCACGGTTTCGTCGGGCGTCGGGAATTCCAGCAGCGTCGCGCCGGATTCGGCGACATAGCCCGCCTGGATCGTGCCGACCTGCGCGGCGACGACGCCGCCCTTGATGTCGGCATCCGCGCTCAGCCCGGCATAGGCGCTGGCGGCCGGCGGGAAGTAGTTCTCCGAGAAATCCACCACCTTGGCGCGCTCGTCGGTGATCGACATGCCGGCGATGATCGCGTCATAATTGCCGGATTGCAGGTTGGGGATGATCGAATCCCAGTCGTTCGTCACCCATTCGCAGGTCAGGCCGGCGCGCTTGCAGAGCTCGTCGCCCACCTCGCGCTCGAAGCCCGCCACCTGGCCGGCATCGTCGATGAAGTTGAAGGGCGGGTAGGCGCCCTCGGTGCCCAGCCGCACGGTCTGCGCGGCCGAAGCTCCCGCGGTCAGCGCGAGCAGCGCGGTGGCAAGCAGCATCTTCTTCATTATGGTCTCCCGTTGGTGAATGCCGGAGGCGGTCTCGGACCCCGATGTTAAGCCATCGTGGCCGAAAGGAAACCGCGCAGACGCTCGGTCTGCGGGTTTCCGAAAAGCCGGTCGGGCGGGCCTTCCTCCTCGATGCGGCCCTGATGCAGGAAGATGACGTGATCGGACACGTCATTCGCCATCTTCATGTCGTGGGTGACGATGATCATGGTGCGGCCCTCCTCGGCCAGCGCCTTGATGACCTTCACCACCTCCTGCTCCAGTTCCGGGTCGAGCGCCGAGGTCGGCTCGTCGAACAGCAGCGCGCGCGGCTCCATGCAGAGCGCGCGGGCGATGGCGGCCCGCTGCTGCTGGCCGCCGGAGAGTTGCGCGGGCCAGGCGTCGGCCTTGTCGGCGATGCCCACCTTGGCGAGATATTCCCGCGCCTTCGCCTCGACCTCCTTCGGATCGCGCTTCAGCACCGTCACCGGCGCCTCCATCACGTTCTGGAGGATGGTCAGATGCGCCCAGAGGTTGAACTGCTGGAACACCATCGACAGGTTGGTGCGGATGCGCAGCACCTGCGCCTTGTCGGCCGGGTGGCGGTTCAGGCCGGTGCCCTTCCAGTGGACCGCCTCGCCCTCGAACAGGATCTCGCCCTGCTGGCTGTCCTCCAGCAGGTTGCAGCAGCGCAGCAGCGTCGACTTGCCGGAGCCGGAGGAGCCGATCAGCGAGATGACGTTGCCGCGCGGCGCCGTCAGGTCCACGCCCTTGAGAACCTCCAGCTGGCCGTAGCTCTTGTGGAGATCGCGGATTTCGATGACCGGAACGGAACTTTCCGGCGGTACGGCAATGCGGTCGGCAGTCACGGTTTCTCGCTTGTTCTTGGCCCGTCGGGCTCCCTGTTGCGGTGAGTAGGGCCGAATTCCCGCATCATTGCAACGGGGATTGTGCCGAGACAATGCGACATGCCGACAAAATGGGCAATCTGCCTGCCCGGAATGGTCAGGCTTCGGCCAGTATGGGCGGGGGCGGATTCGGCTGGGCGAGGTAGGCGGCGGCGGGAATCTCCACCAGCCCGCGCAAGCCGAGCGTATCGCGGTCCTGCGGGGCCAGCGCGGCGATGGCGGCGCGGATAGCGGCGCGGATCGGCGCGGGGTCGCGCCCGGCGGCGGTGACATAGGGCAGGCCGGGCGTGGCGGCGGTATGGCCCCAGACCCGGAGCCGGGGGGCGAGCGGATCGTGGCGCAGCATCAGCCGCCAGGTCACCGCGTCGAGCGCCGCCCAATCCGCCGCGCCCTCCGCCACCGCGCGGGCCGAGGCGAGATGCCCGCCGCTGCGCAGGGCGGGCCGGACGGTCAGGCCGCGTTCCGCCATGTGCAGCGCCGGCGCCGCCCAGCCGGATTGCGACAGCTCGTCGTTGAAGGCGAGGCGGGCGGCGGCGAACTCCGCCTCGGTGCCGCGCGGATCCCCGGCGCGACAGATCAGCAGGCTGCGGTAATGGCCGGGCGGGCAGCCCTCCACGCCGTAATCGGGGGTGCCGATCAGCGCGACATGCGGGTGCAGCCGGGCGCGGAACGGATAGCCGCAGGTCTGCGACAGCAGGAGGTCCGGCGAAAGCCAGCCCTCCATATAGGCGCGCCCGTCGCGGGCGAGGCTTTCGGGCGCCGCCTGTCCCGCCGCGCGCAGCCCGTCGCGGATCAGCGCCCAGAAGCGGTCGGTCGCCTCCCGCGTCTCCGGCCGGTCGTACATGCCGAGGGCCGCGATCATCCGCGCCGTTCCGCCTTCTGCCGGGCCTGCGCCGATTCCACATCCGTCAGGCCCAGCAGGTTCGTCACCAGCCGCAGCACCTGCTCCTCGTCCTGCGACCGCGCGCCGTCGGCGAGCGCCACCGACCACAGCCCTTCGACAAGCGCCTGCCGCTCCTCCAGCGCCACCGCCTCCTTCAGCGCGCGGGTGAAGCGCACGGTATCGGGCGCGCCGGCCTCCAGCGCCTCCGCCTCGGCCCGGAGCTGCGCGGCCGCGAAGGGGCCGAGCGCATGGGCGCGGGCCAGAACCTCGTCGATGCGCCGCCGCTCGGCGTCGTCATAGGCGCCATCGGCGCGGGCCACCCGCACCAGCAGCGCGGCCAGCGCCAGCCGCGCATCGGGTGCGGCGAGCGGGGCGGGGGCGGGAGAGAGCAGGCGGCGGAGCAGGGTGTCGAACATGGGCGCGAGCCTAGGCCGGATCGGCTTTCGCCGCAACCGCGGCCCGGTCAGATCTCCGGCATCGGGGCAGCGGGCTCCAACGGGTCGGTCACCGTGAGGCGGACCCCGTGTGAGCCCTGTCCCCGCCCGGCACAAGGTGGGCCTGCCGCCCTCTGTTGCGCGGGGTGGCGGGGAGGGCGCTTGCTTCTCAGGTTCAGAGCTTGCCCCCGTGTGAGCTCTTCCTTTGCCCGGAACAAAGGCACGCAGCGCCGCCGGGCAGCGCCCGACCGCCCCCTCGGGCGGGCGCTTCGGTGACGTTGGCGCGATGATATGAGTTAGGCGGTGCGGGACCATAAAGTGCAGACCACCACCGTTGCAGCGCCCACCCGGCGGTCGGGTGCTGCCCTCCGGTGCGCGGGGTGGGGAGGGGAAGCGGTGAATCTTCGCTGCGAGGCCCGATGCGCCTTGCATGAATG
>JBDHSR010000076.1:0-11216 GCA_039808305.1 Gemmobacter sp.
CGCGCTGAAGGCGCATGAGGCGCGGGTGCTGCTGTCGGCCTAGGACGGATCGAGGCTTGGGCAAGCCGGGGTGGGGCAGTGATGAAACGCGTCACCTCCACTCTTGCCTTCTGGCGCGACGGAGGGCGGTGCCCGACCGCGGGCGGGCGCTGCAACGCCTGTGGTCGCCGCTTTATGGTGAAGCACCGCCTAACTCCGATCATCGCGCCAGCGTCACCGAAGCGCCCGACCGGAGGGGCGGTCGGGCGCTGCCCGGCGGCACTGCGTGCCTTGTTCCGGGCGGGGACGAAGCTCACACCGGGAGTCGGGCAGTCTCTGGTTGGTACCGGGTCGGTCGCCAAACGGGATCGGGCATGTCCCGGCCCCGGCCGGGTGTCGATCCCGCCTAGATCCGGGCGCGCCAGGCCGCCCAGTCCTCCGGCGTGTCGAGGTCGGTCAGCGCGGCGCGGCCGGGCAGGGGGATCGCCGTCGCGGGGTGGCGGGCGAGCACCGTCCGGCCGCCGCTGTCGCCGCTCAACTCCAGCAGGTTGGGAAACAGCCGGCGCGGGAACAGCACCGGATGGCCCGGCGTGCCATCCTCCGCCGCGCCACGCAGCGGCCGGTCGGGGGTGGCGGCATGGGCGGCGAGGATCAGGCGCAGGTGATCGCTGTCCAGCTCCGGCATGTCGGCGGGCAGGATCAGCAGGCCGCTGGCCGCCCGCGCCATGGCCCGCCGCGCGCCATGGCGGATCGAGGCTGCCATGCCTTCGGCCGCGTCGGGCAGCACGGTCACGCCCAGCCCCAGCCCGGCCAGCGCCCCGGCGCGGGCCGGGTGGCTTGCGGGCAGCGTCACCTCCACCGGCCCCGCCGCCAGCGCCATCCGGGCCTGCCGGCGCAGCAGCGGCTCGCCCGCCACCGGCTCCATCAGCTTGTCGCCGCCCCGCATCCGGGCGGAGGCGCCCGCCGCCGGGATCAGGATCAGCGCCGCCATCAGCCGCGCATCCGCGCCCCGTCGCCATCCCAGAGCGCGGCAAGCCGCACCCGCGCCGGGCGCCGCTCGCCCAGGATCTCGATCTCGCAGGCCAGCCCGTCCCGCACCAGTTCGACGGGCAGGAAGCCCATGGCGACCGAGGTGCCGGTCCAGTGGCTGAACCCGCCCGAGGTGCAGAAGCCGACCACCGCGCCGTCGAGCCAGATCGGCTCCCAGGCCACCACATCGGCGCCATCGGCCTCCACCACCAGGCCGACCAGCCGCCGGGTCGGCGCCGCCACCTGCGCCGCCGGTTTGCCGATGAACTCCTTGTTCCAGCGGATGAAACGGTCGAGTCCGGTCTCCGCCGGGGTGTAATCGGGCGAGAACTCGCGCCCCCAGCTTCCGAACCATTTGTCGAGCCGCAGGCTCATCATCGCCCGCATCCCGAAGGGGCGCAGGCCCAGATCCTGCCCGGCGGAGCAGAGCGTATGCCACAGGTGCCGCACGCTCATATGGTCGGTGAAGATCTCGTAGCCCAGATCGCCGGTGTAGCTCACGCGCTGCACGATGCAATTCGCCATGCCGATGGTCAGCCGCTTCACATCCATGAAGCGGAACGCCTCCGGCCCCACATCGGCGCGGGTGACGCGCGCCAGCAACTCCCGCGCCCTCGGTCCCGCGATCTGGAAGCCCGAACGCGCGTCGGAGATGTTCTCGACCGTGACGCCCGGCTCCAGATGCTGCTCGAACCAGCGGCTGTGCCAGCCCTGCGCGCCATAGCTCGCGGTCAGCTGGAACTCGGTCTCCGACAGGCAGGAGACGGTGAAATCGCCGATGATCCGGCCGCTTTCCGCCAGCATCGGCGTCAGCGACAGCCGGCCCGGCTTGGGGATCGCGCCGGCCATGATGCGGTCGAGCCAAGGCCGCGCCCGCGGCCCGGTCACCCGGTATTTGCCGAAATTCTGCACCTCGTTGATGCCGACGCCCTCGCGCACCGCCAGCACCTCGGCCTTCGTCGCCTCCCAGGCGTTGGAGCGTTTGAAGGTCGGGGTCTCCAGCCGCGGTTCGCCGGGAAGGGCGTGGTAATTCACCACTTCCAGCCCGTATTGCTGGCCCCAGACCGCGTTCATGCCATCGAAAATGTCATACATCGGCGTGGTGCGGAACGGCCGCGCCGCCGGGCGCTCCTCGTTCGGGTAGGAGACCGAGAAGCGCATCTGATAATTCTCGATCACCTTGGGCACGGTGTAGCCCGGCGAGGTCCAGCTGCCGAAGCGCGCCACGTCGAAGCCGCGCGGATCGCGCTCCACCTCGCCCTCGATCATCCATTGCGCCAGCGCGAGGCCCATGCCGCCGCCCTGCGAAAAGCCCGCCATCACCGCGCAGGCCGACCAGTAGTTGCGCAGGCCCGGCACCGGGCCGACCAGCGGATTGCCATCGGGGGCGAAGGTGAAGGGGCCATGGATCACCCGCTTCACGCCCGAGCGTTCCAGCACCGGGAAGCGGCGATAGGCGAAGGCCACGCTGTCCTCGATCTTGTCCCATTGCTCGTTCAGCAATTCATGGCCGAAGCCCCAGGGCGTGCCGTCGAGGCTCCACGGCTCGCAGGGTTTCTCGTAGAAACCGATGCAGAGGCCGCGCCCCTCCTGCCGCAGGTAGCTCTCGCCGCCGGGGTCCATGACATGCGGGAACTCGCGGCCCGATTTCAGGATCTCCATGATCTCGGGGATGTCGTCGGTGACCAGATATTGATGCGCCATCGGCAGGAGCGGCAGGTAGACCCCCGCCATCGCCGCCACCTCGCGCGCCCAGAGGCCGGCGGCGTTCACCAGATGCTCGGCGATGATCGTGCCCTTCTCGGTCACCACCTCCCAGCTTCCGTCCGGGCGGGGATTGGTTTCCAGCACGCGGTTGTGCAGCACGATCTCCGCCCCGCCCATCCGGGCGGCCTTGGCATAGGCATGGGTCGTCCCCGACGGGTCCAGATGCCCGTCCAGCGGATCGTAAAGCGCGCCGAGGATACCGTCGAGATTGACCATCCCGTCGGTCAGCCGCGCGATCTCCTCCGGCCCGAGGATCTCGGTCTCCAGCCCCATGTAGCGGTGCTTGGCGCGCTCGGCCTTCAGCATCTCGAACCGCGCGGCATTGTCGGCCAGCGTGATGCCGCCGACATGGTGCAGCCCGCAGGACATGCCGGTGATCTCTTCCAGCTCGCGGTAAAGCCGGATCGTGTAGCCCTGCAACGCCGCCATGTTGGTGTCGCCGTTCAGGGTATGGAACCCCCCCGCCGCGTGCCAGGTGGAACCGGAGGTGAGATCCGACCGCTCGACCAGCATCACGTCGGACCAGCCGAGCTTCGTCAGGTGGTAAAGCACCGAACAGCCGACGACACCGCCGCCGATGACAAGGACACGGGTATGGGTTTTCATGCGGGCACCTCCTGCCGGTTCAGGCGAAGCATGGCGGGCGGGCGGACCGCCTGCGCGGGCGGATGCGACAGGAATGTGTCGCATATGGAAAGGGCGCCCGCAGGCGCCCTTCCGTCTCACTTCTCGGGGATCAGCCCGCGCGGGCTGAAGCGCAGCACCAGCAGCAATATCACCCCCATGGTCAGGAGCCGCATATGCTGCGCGCTGTCGATCAGATGGGCCTTGAGCGGCCCCGGCGCCATGCCCGCCGTGATCGCCCCCATCACCATCGGCCCGAGCGATTCCACGATCAGCCAGAGCCAGCCGACCAGCAGCCCGCCCAGCAGCGCCCCCCAGTTGTTGCCCGAACCGCCGACGATCACCATCACCCAGATCAGGAAGGTGAAGCGCAGCGGCTGGTAGGTGCCGGGGTTCAGGATGCCGTCCATCGAGGTGAGGATGGCCCCCGCGATGCCGATCACCGCGCTGCCGAGGATGAAGATCTGGAGATGGCGCTTCGTCACGTCCTTGCCCATGGCGCGGGCCGCGTCCTCGTTGTCGCGGATCGCCCGCATCATCCGGCCCCAGGGGCTGTTCAGCGCCCGTTCCGACAGCCAGATGACGAGGCCGAGCACGATGAGGATCATCGCCATATAGGCCAGCTTCACCACCACCGAGGAGGCCGAGACCGGATCGAAGCCCCAGTTCGCCGCGAGGTCGAGGAAGCGCGGGTCGCGTTGCAGCTCGACCTCGAAGGGCACCGGCCAGGGCCGCTCCTTCAGGTTCATCATCTTCACGCCGCGCGCCAGCCAGTCCTCGTTCTTCATCACCGCCACCACGATCTCGGCGATGCCGAGCGTGGCGATGGCGAGGTAGTCCGAGCGCAGGCCGAGCGCGGTCTTGCCGATGGCCCAGGCCGCCGCCGCCGCCAGCAGCCCGCCCGCCGGCCAGGCCAGCAGGATCGGCAGGCCGAGCCCGCCGATATTGCCGGTGACCGAAGGATTGATCGCCTCCACCGCCGTCACCGCCGGGTCGTAGATCCAGCGGAACAGGAAGAAGCCGCCGATCAGCAGCGCCGCCGTGACCAGCCCGCGCGCGCCGCCCTTCGCCATCCGGCCCCGCACGAAGATGGTGAGCGCGATGGTCGCCGCCCCGATGGCGAGCCCGCCGAAGATGCCGAACCCGCCGACCCGCCAGGCCTCGCCGACCGGCGGCACGTTGACCAGCACCACCGCCAGCCCGCCGAGGGCCGCGAAGCCCATGACGCCGGTGTTGAAGAGCCCGGCATAGCCCCACTGGATATTCACCCCCAGCGCCATGATCGACGAGACCAGCGCGAAGTTCAGGATCAGCAGCGTCTGGTTCCAGCTCGTCAGGAACAGCCCGGTCAGCAGGTAAAGCCCCGCCACCCCCGCGAAAAGATACAGGTTCTTCGACATCAGACCGATTTCCCCTTGAACAGGCCGGTGGGCATGAAGAGCAGCACGAGGATCAGGATCGAGAAGCTGACCGCGAATTTGTAATCCGTCGACATCAGCTGCACGAGCCCGTCGGGCGCGAGAGACTCGGGCAGCAGATAGGTCACCACCTTCTTCCAGGCATAGGTCACCATCACCTCGGAAAAGGCGATGACGAAGCCGCCGGCGATGGCCCCGACCGGATTGCCGAGCCCGCCCACGATCGCCGCCGCGAAGATCGGCAGCAGAAGCTGGAAATAGGTGAAGGGCTTGAAGCTCTTGTCGAGACCGTAGAGGACGCCCGCGATGGTGGCGAGCGCCGCCGCCAGAATCCAGGTCACCTGCACCACCCGGTCGGGGTTGATCCCCGAGAGCAGCGCCAGATCCTCGTTGTCGGAAAAGGCGCGCATCGACTTGCCGGTGCGGGTCTTCTGCAGGAACCAGAACAGCAGCGCCACGGTGATGAGCGCGGTGACGACCGTCACCGCCTGCGTCGCGCGGATCGCCAGCCCCTCGTTCAGCCCCGACCAGGCCTTGAAATCGCCGGCCGAGATCAGGAAGCGCGCGCCGTCGACGAAATTCTGGTCCTCCACCCCGATGATCAGGCGCACGATGCCGTTCATCACGAACATCACCCCCAGCGAGACGATGACGAGGATCGCCGGCGCCGCCTTCTGCCTGCGGTAGAAGCGATAGACCATCCGGTCGGTCGCCAGCACCAGCGCCGCGGTGGCCGCGATGCCGAAGGGCAGGGCGAGCAGCGCGGTCGGCAGCGGCCCGAAGCCGATCCCCATCGACTGGAACCACCAGGTCACCAGGATGGTGACCATGGTGCCGAAGGCCATGGTGTCGCCATGGGCGAAGTTGGAGAAGCGCAGGATGCCGTAGATCAGCGTCACCCCGAGCGCGCCGAGCGCGAGCTGGCTGCCATAGGCGAGGCCCGGCACGAAGACGAAATTGAGGAATGCCACGAGGGCGTTGAGAATATCCATCACTGCACCTCACAGCGGCCGGTGGCCGTCCAGTCCCGGCCATCCAGCCGGCGCAGATAGACAAAGGCGTCGTCCTGCCGACGCCAGGCGAGGATCTCGGTGGCGCCGGCCGCGTCGCGGCCCTGCCATTGCCGGGTCGCGCCGTCATGCGTGGGCCGCATCGGCACATCCTCGGCATGGCTGCGCAGCACCGGCCGCGCGGCGTCGAAACCGCGCAGCCGGACCGAGGCCTCCTCGTCCCGCGTGGCATGGCAGTCGCCATCCCGGCAAATCCGCTCCGGCATGCACCAGAGATCGGCGGCCAGGGCGGGCCCCGTCGCCAGCGACAGGGCGGTGATCAAACCGAACCGGGTCATCGCTCAGCCCCCCAGGAAGGAACGGCGGACTTCCGGGTCGGCCATCAGGGCCTTGCCGGTGTCGGTGAAACGGTTGGCGCCCTGCACGAGCACATAGCCCTTGTCGGCGATCTCCAGCGCCTGCCGCGCGTTCTGCTCCACCATCAGGATCGAGATGCCGGTGCGGGCGATCTCGATGATGCGGTCGAAGAGCTCGTCCATCACGATGGGGGAAACCCCGGCGGTCGGCTCGTCCAGCATCAGCACCTTCGGCCGCGTCATCAGCGCGCGGCCCACCGCGACCTGCTGGCGCTGCCCGCCCGACAGCTCGCCCGCCGCCTGATGCCGCTTCTGCTTCAGGATCGGGAACAGGTCGTAGACCTGCGCCATGGTGTCGGAGAAATCGTCGCCGCGGATGAAGGCGCCCATCTCCAGGTTCTCCTCGACCGTCATCGAGGTGAAGATGTTGTGGGTCTGCGGCACGAAGCCCATCCCCTTGTGGACCCGCGCCTGCGGGCTGAGCCGGGTGATCTCCTCGCCATCCAGCACCACCCGGCCGGAGCGCAGCTTCAGCATGCCGAACACCGCCTTCATCGCGGTCGACTTGCCGGCGCCGTTCGGGCCCACGATCACCGCGATCTCGCCCTTCTCCACCGCGATGGTGCAGCCATGCAGGATGTCGGCCCCGCCATAGCCGCCGGTCATGCTCTCGCCGATCAGGAAGGGCTCAGCCATGCCGCACCCCCATGATCCGCGCCCCTGTCATTTTCTGTCCGAAAATATCCTCGGGGGTCCGGGGGCGGAAAGCCCCCGGCGCCCGCCGCCAAGCGCCAAGGTCACCCATGGGCCAGTTCCTCCTTGACCTTGTTCTTCAGCCCGGTGCCGAGATAGGCCTCGATGACGCGCTCGTCATTCTTCACCTCATGCACCGTGCCCTGCGCCAGCACCTTGCCCTCGGCCATCACGATGACCGGATCGCAGAGCCGCGCGATGAAATCCATGTCATGCTCGATGACGCAGAACGTATAGCCGCGCTCCTTGTTCAGCCGCACGATGGCGTCGCCGATGGTGTTCAGCAGCGTCCGGTTCACCCCGGCGCCCACCTCGTCGAGGAAGACGATCTTCGCGTCGACCATCATGGTGCGGCCCAGTTCCAGCAGCTTCTTCTGCCCGCCCGAGATCTGGCCCGCCTTCTGGTCGGCCAGATGGCTGATGGTCAGGAAGTCCAGCACCTCGTCGGCCTTGTCGCGGATGCGCCTTTCCTCGGCCGAGACCCGGCCGCGCCCGAACCAGGCGTGCCAGAGCGTCTCGCCCGCCTGCCGCGCCGGCACCATCATCAGGTTCTCGCGCACCGTCATGGAGCCGAATTCATGCGCGATCTGGAAGGTGCGCAGCAGCCCCTTGTGGAAAAGCTCGTGCGGCGGCAGGCCGGTGATGTCCTCGCCCGCCATCAGCACCCGGCCGGATGTCGGCTGGTAGCGGCCGGCGATCACGTTGAACAGCGTGGTCTTGCCGGCGCCGTTGGGTCCGATCAGCCCGGTGATGGAGCCCGAACGGATCTCCAGCGAAGCACCGTCGACGGCATGGAAGCCCCCGAAATGCTTGTGCAAATTCTCGACAACGATCATGTGTGTCCCCTTCGGCCGCAAGTTTTCCTCCGGGGTTGGCCCCCGGTAGTCCTGCGCGGCCTGTTTCATCACGGCAACGGCCCGGGGCTTCACCCGGGCCGCGCCAGTCACGGGTCCGCTGCGGGATCAGCGATAGCTGACGGTTTCGAAAGCGCCGTCCTTCACCAGATATTCGCGGAAGTTGCCGGAGGATTCGCCGGGTCCGATCAGTTCCACGGCGGTGGCGCCCACATAGTCGATGTCGGTGCCGGCGGCGATCAGATCCAGCGCCTTGCCCAGCTCGCCCGGCAGGATCGGCTCGCCCGGCGCGTTGGCGATGTCCATCACCTTCTGCGTCCAGTCCTTGGAATTGGTCGAGCCCGCCGCCTGCATGGCCAGCAGCATCAGCGCCGCCGCGTCGTAGCTTTCCGCCGAGAAGGCGGTGGAGCCGTCGAAGCCCGAGGCCTTGCTGATCTCGTGGAACTTCGCCGCGCCCTCGCTGTCGGTGCCGGGCACGTCGCCGTAGGAGCCTTCCAGCGCCGCGCCGATCGCCTTGATCAGCGTCTCGCCGAACATGCCGTCGGGCAGGTAGAACACGTTGAAGGCGCCGCTGTCCACGGCGGCCTGGATCATGCCCTTGCCGCCCTGGTCGACATAGCCGGCCACCACCAGCAGCTCGCCCCCGGCGGCGGCCAGCGCCGCGACCTCGGCCGAGTAATCCGCCTTGCCGTCCTCATGCGCGGCCGACAGGGTGACCTTGCCGCCCTTGGCCTCGAACGCCTTCTGGAAGCTTTCGGCCAGGCCCTTGCCGTAGTCGTTGTTGGTATAGGTGATCGCCGTCGACTTCACGCCGCGATCCCAGATGATGTCGGCCATGATCTCGCCCTGACGGGCATCCGAGGGCGAGGTGCGGAAGAACAGCCCGTCATCCTCGGCGGTCGACAGCGCCGGCGAGGTGGCCGAGGCCGAGATCATGCCGATGCCGTTCGGGCGCGCGACGTTCTGGAGCACCGCGCCGGTCACGCCCGAGCAGTCGGCGCCGACGATGCCCACCACCTTGTCCGAGGTCACCAGACGCTCCGCCGCCGATTGCGCCGCCGCCGCGTCGACGCAGGTCGAGTCGCCGCGCACCGGGGTGATGGTGGTCCCGCCGAGCAGCTTGCCCGACTCGCTCACTTCCTTCATCGCCAGCTCCGCGCCGGCGGCCATGTTCGGCACCGTCGATTCCAGCGGCCCGGTGAAGCCCAGCAGGACGCCGACCTTGATCTCTTCCGCCCCGGCGGCCGAGCCCATCAGCACGGTGGCGGCGGAGGCGAGCAGCAGTTTTTTCATTAAGTTTCTCCCATGTCGGATTGGTTGTCCTGACGCCAAGCTAGAGCGGCTCCGTCCAAAAAGGAAGCATCCATTTCGCCGGTTTTCCGGGCGGAATTGGTCCTGCCGCGACGGCAGACCGCCATTTTCGCGCCCGCCGGTCGCCCCTCGGCGCGCCGGTCGGGGGGCAGGCGGACCATAGGCGACGGCGCTGCCCGTCCGGCGCGGGCCCGCGCCTGCGTCACCTCCCGCCGGTTCCGTTCGAACCGGCCCGGGAGCCGAAATCCCGCCCGGCACCCGCCCCTCGGATTGCCATCTGGCGGGCCGTCGAACCGGATGGCGCTCCGTCTCCATGGTAAGGCCCGCCGCCTTCGCCATGGCGCGACGGCTCAGCCGGACGGGGCGGGGGCAGGCTCCGAACTCCCATTCGCGCGCGATCATCGTCTGTCGCGCACAGGCGGGGCCGTGCCCCGCCTTTTTCCGCCGGCACTAGAACTGCCGTTCCCCGCACAGGAGCGACCGCGCGGAACAGCAGTTCCCGCGCCATGGCCGAGGTTTCGCCCCACGCTTCCGCATGGGAGCGACAACATGATGTCCTCACAGGGTTGCGGTGTCACGGTTTCTATCCACGCTCCCGCATGGGAGCGACGGCGGCGGGCGATGATCCGCATGGTCAGCCCTCCGAGTTTCGATCCACGCTCCCGCACAGGAGCGATTACACCCGGAAACGTATTGATCTGCTGAGCTTGTCTCGCCCCCCGCTCCCTCGGAAGACAGGACACCGCGCCGGTCGCGCCTCCCTCCGACCGGCGATTTCCGCCGCTTCGCCCGCCCGCGGGTTGATCCGCGCCGCCCCACCTCCCAGATCGACACCATCCGCCCGACGAAGGAGACCCCGATGCCCCCGCGCGCCATCCTGTTCGCCGCCGCCCTCCTCGCCGCCCCCGCCGCCGCCTCCGAGGTGGAGACCTCCGCCGGTCCGATGCGGATCGCGCCGGTCGCCGTCGGCTTCACCGAGCCCTGGGCGCTGGATTTCCTGCCCGGCGGCGCCATCCTCGTCACCGAGCGCGGCGGCCGGCTCTGGCTCTTGCAGGGCGCGGCGCGGCAGGAGATCGGCGGCCTGCCGGAGATCCGCGCCGAAGGGCAGGGCGGCCTGCTCGACGTGATGGTGCCGCGCGATTTCGCGCAAAGCCGCGAGATCTGGCTCAGCTTCGCCGCCCCCGGCCCCGAGGGCGCCGCCACCGCCGCCGGACGCGGCCGCCTCTCGGACGACAGCGCCCGGCTCGACGGTTTCGAGACGCTGTTCCGGGGGGACGACCTGCCCGCCGCCCGGCATTTCGGCGCCCGGCTGGTCGAGGCGGCGGATGGCTCGATCCTGCTCACCACCGGCGACCGGGGCACCGGCCCCGGCGGCATGGCGGCGCAGGATCCGCAAAGTCCGACCGGCAAGATCATCCGCCTCTCCCGCAAGGGCCAGCCGGTCCCCGGCCCGGAAGGTTGGCGCGCCGGTGTCTTCTCGCTCGGCCATCGCAACGTGCAGGGCGCGGCGCTGGATGCCGGGGGGCGCCTGCTCACCGTCGAGCACGGCGCGCGCGGCGGCGACGAGGTGAACCGGGTGGAGGCCGGGCGCAATTACGGCTGGCCGGTCATCACCTATGGGCGCAACTACAACTTCCTGCCCATCGGCGAGGGCACCGAAAAGCCCGGCCTCGAACAGCCGCTGCACTACTGGGATCCCTCCATCGCCCCCTCCGGCCTCGCCATCCATTCCGGCGCGCTGGTGCCGGACTGGCGGGGCGATCTGTTCACCGGCAGCCTGAACAGCGACTTCATCAGCCGCCTCGATCCCGACACTCCCGCCGCCACCGGCTTCGCCGAGGAACGGATCAAAGCCCCCGAGACCGGCCGCGTCCGCGATGTCGCCGAAGGCCCCGATGGCGCGCTCTGGTTCCTCTCGGTCACCGACGGCACGCTCTACCGCATGGCGCCGGCCGATTGAGGCGGAGTGACATGTTCCACATGTATCAGATTGGCCTCAGATCCGATGCGGGGCTGCCATCGCCAGGCCCCGTCTGAACCGCAGCCCCGCCCGGAACAAGGCGCGCAGCGCCGCCGGGCAGCGCCCGACCGCCCCCTCGGGCGGGCGCTTCGGGG
>JBDHSR010000077.1:0-11105 GCA_039808305.1 Gemmobacter sp.
GCGGTCGGCTGCCTCCCTCTGGCGCAAGAGGCGGCAAGGGCGTATGGGGCGATACCCGGCCACCGCGCGGCCGCACGCCGTCCTCCCCTTGACCCCGGGGTCCCCACCCCCTATACGCGCGCAGTCCGGGGGCATCTGCCCGCCGGACCCGATTCCCTTTGGCCGGACCCGCCCGCTTCGTCGGGGCCATGACCGGAGGGGGCGGCACAGCAAAGCGTCGGTTCATCTCCGGCGGGCTCGCGCGAGCGGGGACCCGATCGAAGACCGGGAGCTCTGGACGGCATCACCTCTGCGGATCACCGCAGGCAGAAGGAGACAGGCGATGAACCTGATCGCACAACTCGAGGCCGAGCAGATCGCGGCGCTCGGCAAGACCATCCCGGATTTCAAGGCCGGCGATACCATCCGCGTCGGCTACAAGGTGACCGAGGGCACCCGCTCGCGCGTGCAGAACTACGAGGGCGTCTGCATCGGCCGCAAGGGCGGCGCCACCATCGGCGCCTCGTTCACCGTGCGCAAGATCTCGTTCGGCGAGGGCGTGGAGCGCGTCTTCCCGCTCTATTCGACCAATATCGACTCGATCGAGGTCGTCCGCCGCGGCCGCGTCCGCCGCGCCAAGCTGTATTACCTCCGCTCGCGCCGCGGCAAGTCGGCCCGGATCGCGGAAGTGACCAACTACAAAGAAAAAGCCGAGTAAGGAGCCAGGGCCATGAAACAGGGCATCCATCCCGACTACCACTTCGTCGAAGTGAAGATGACCGACGGCACCACCTTCCGCACCCGCACCACCTGGGGCAAGGAAGGCGACACGCTGGCGCTCGACATCGACCCGCTTTCGCATCCCGCCTGGACCGGCCAGACCGCCAAGCTGATGGATACCGGCGGCCGCGTGTCGAAGTTCAAGAACAAATACGCTGGCCTGGGCTTCTGATCCCTGCCAACGTGACGGCACGAACCTGAAGGCGGCGCCTGTCCGTCCCGCGAGGGGAGGACGAGAAAGGCGCCGCCTTTCGCTTGGCCGGGAGGGACACGATGGAGCGGGACATGCCGCGCGTGGTCATCGTCGCCGATCACGCCTCGCTGCGTTTCGGCGGCGAGGCGTCGCTGCCGGTCCATCACTTCGCCGGGCTGCGGCGGCGCGGGATCGAAGCCTGGCTCGTCGTGCATGAGCGGACGCGGGACGAACTGGCGGAAGTGCTGCCCGGGGAGCTCGACCGCATCCATTTCCTGCCGGATACGCGGCTGAACCGGCTGTGCTGGCGGATCGGGCGCCTTGTCCCGGCGCAGCTTTCCTATTTCACCCTGGGCTATCTCGGCCGGCTCGCGACGCAGATCGCGGCGCGCCGGGCGGCGCGGGCGCTGGTGCGGCGGCACGGGGCCACGGTGGTGCATCAGCCGATCCCGGTCTCGCCGCGCGAGCCGTCGCTGCTCCACGACATGGGGGCGCCGGTCGTCATCGGGCCGATGAACGGCAACATGAGCTATCCGCCGGCCTTCCGCGGCGCGCGGCCGGGGCGGCGCCTGGTCGGCGCGCTGACCGGATTGGGGCGGCTGCTCTCCGTCCCGCTGCATGGGGTGATGCCCGGCAAGCGCAGGGCGGCGCTGCTGCTGGTGGCGAATGACCGCACGCGGCAGGCCCTGCCGCGCGCCCCGGCCGGCGAGATACGCGAGCTGGCGGAGAACGGCGTCGACCTCGGCCTGTGGCGGGCGCCCGGACCGCGGCGCGGCGAGGGGGCGGCGCGGTTCGTCTTCATGGGCCGGCTGGTCGAGCTGAAGGCGGTCGATGTGCTGCTGGAGGCCCTGGCGCGGATGCGCGACACCACCGCCCGGCTGGAAATCATCGGAGACGGCCCGAAACGGGCCGATCTCGCGCAGTTGAGCCGGCGGCTCGGGCTGGCCGACCGGGTGAGCTTCGCCGGATGGCAGACCCAGGCGGCCTGCGCCGCGCGGCTGGCCGCGGCGGATGCGCTGGTGCTGCCCAGCATCCACGAATGCGGCGGCGCCGTGGTGCTGGAGGCGATGGCGATGGCCCGCCCGGTGGTGGCGACCGACTGGGGCGGCCCGGCCGACTACCTCGATCCGGGCTGCGGCATCCTTGTCCCGCCGACCTCGCGCGAGGCGCTGGCGGCGGGCTTCGCCGCCGCGATGGACCGGCTCGCCGCCGACCCGGAACTGCGGGCGCGGCTGGGCCGGGCCGGCCGGGAGAAGGTCGAGCGCAGCTATTCCTGGGCCGGCAAGATCGACATCATGCTCGGCCTCTATCGCGAGGTCGCGGCGGGGCGGATCTCCCCCCTTGCGCCCGGCCCCGCCAAAGGCTAGCGCAGGCGCAACCAGAAGGGGCGGACCATGGCGCATATCATCGTTTTCGGCAACGAAAAGGGCGGTTCGGGCAAATCGACCACCTGCATGCACGTGGCGACGGCGCTGGCGCGGATGGGGCACCGGGTGGGGGCGCTGGATCTCGACCTGCGCCAGCGCAGCTTCGGCCGCTATGTCGAGAACCGCCGGGCCTGGATGGCGCAGGCCGGCCGGCAGCTTCCCACGCCGGACTACCGCGAACTGCCCGAGGCCGACCCCGCCACGCTCAATCCCGGCGAGAATCCGTTCGACCACCGCCTGTCGCTCGCCGTCGCCGCGCTGGAACCCATGAGCGACTTCATCGTGATCGACTGCCCCGGCTCGCATACGCGGCTGAGCCAGGTGGCCCATAGCCTCGCCGACACGCTGGTCACCCCGCTGAACGACAGTTTCGTGGATTTCGACCTGCTCGCCCGCATCGACCCGGAGACGAACAAGGTGAAGGGCCCCTCGATCTATTCCGAGATGGTCTGGGGCGCGCGGCAACTCCGGGCGCAGGCCGGGCTGAAGCCGATCGACTGGATCGTGCTGCGCAACCGCCTCGGCGCCCAGCAGATGCACAACAAGAAGAAGGTCGGCGCCGCGCTGGAGGAATTGTCGAAGCGCATCGGCTTCCGCGTGGCGCCCGGCTTCACCGAGCGGGTGATCTTCCGCGAACTGTTCCCGCGCGGCCTGACGCTGCTCGACCTGCGCGATACCGGGGTGGAGCAGTTGAACCTGTCGAACATCGCCGCGCGGCAGGAACTGCGCGATCTGGTCGCGGCGCTCCGGCTGCCGGGCGTGACGGTCGATTTCTGAGGCGACGCCCGGGCCGGTTCGGCCCGGGCCTCCTGTCCTGCGCCTGACCTGCCGGCGACGAGCGGCCGGCAATCCCCCTCCATCTGGCCCGCTGTTCCGCGCCGGCGGAACAGCCGCGCGCATATTCCGCCTGCCGGCCGCGCGGGATCGCGCCCGCATGGCCCGATGGCGCGATCAGCCCAGCAGCGGCTTGCGGAACACCGCGGTTTGCGGGGCGAGGCGCTGCCGGCCCTGCATCTTGCGCAGCCGGATTTCGAACATGTCCTCCGCCGCGGCCGTCGATGGGACGGGGGACTTGCGGAAACGGCCGATCAGTTTGTTGAAGAAGCTCATGTCCTGCCCTCCTCTATGGATGGGATCAACCTGAGGGTGCGGCGCGGCGAAAATGCGGCAAGACGGCGGTGGCTTGAGGCCGCGCCCCGGCAATCGCGCAACGGAGCGTTTCCGGCAGGGAAACAGCGGGCTTGAGGGGCGGGGAGGGCCGTGGCAGGAAGAACCTGCCCGGTCACCGGAGGATGCCATGCCCAATACCCTGTTCGACACGCTTTTCGCCCCGCTCGCCGCGCGACAGGACGATTTCCTGCTCCTGCCCGACGGGGCCGGGCTCTCGGGCGCGGATTTCCTCGCCATGGTGGCGCGGCAGGCCCATGCGCTGCGCGCGGCGGGGCTGGCTCCGGGCGACCGGATCGCGGTGCAGGTGGCCAAAAGCCCCGAGGCGCTGGCGAGCTACGGCGCGGCGGTGGCCCTCGGCGCGATCTACCTGCCGCTGAACACCGCCTATACGGCGGAGGAAGTCGACTATTTCCTCGGCAACGCCACCCCGAAAATCTTCCTCTGCGACGGCGCGCGCCGCGCCGCGCTGGAACCCGTCGCCGCCCGTCACGGCGCCGCGGTGCTGACGCTGAACGCCGATGGCACCGGCACGCTGTCGGAGGCCGCCGCCGGCCAGCCCGCCGCCATCACCCCGGCCGAGCGCGGCCCCGACGACCTCGCCGCCTTCCTCTATACCTCCGGCACCACTGGGCGGTCGAAAGGCGC
The DNA here is from genome assembly GCA_039808305.1 of Gemmobacter sp. Classification (GTDB taxonomy): domain Bacteria; phylum Pseudomonadota; class Alphaproteobacteria; order Rhodobacterales; family Rhodobacteraceae; genus Gemmobacter. Next base: position 4,195 of record JBDHSR010000077.1, read on the forward strand.
GATGCTCACCCATCGCAACCTGCTGTCGAATGCCGAGGTGCTGGCCGAGCTCTGGCGCTTCACCGAGCGCGACGTGCTGCTGCACGCCCTGCCGATCTTCCACACCCACGGGCTTTTCGTCGCCTCGAATATCAGCCTGCTGACCGGCGGCCGGATGATCTTCCTGCCGGGCTTCGATCTCGACGCGGTGATCCGCCTCTTGCCGCGCGCCACCACGATGATGGGGGTGCCGACCTTCTACACAAGGCTGCTGGACGATCCGCGCTTCACCGGCGATCTGGTCCGCCACATGCGGCTTTTCATCTCCGGTTCCGCGCCCCTGCTGGCCGAGACCCATCGCGGCTTCGAGGCGCGCACCGGCCACCGCATCCTCGAACGCTACGGCATGACCGAGACCAACATGAACACCTCGAACCCCTACGAGGGCGAGCGCCGCGCCGGCACGGTGGGCTTCCCCCTGCCGGGGGTGGAGCTGCGCATCATGGCCGAGGGGGCGGAGGTTCCCCCCGGCGAGACCGGCGTGATCGAGGTGCGCGGCCCGAACGTGTTCAAGGGCTACTGGCGGATGCCGGAAAAGACCCGCGAGGAATTGCGCGAGGACGGCTGGTTCATCACCGGCGATGTCGGGCGGGTGGACGCGGACGGCTATGTCACCATCGTCGGCCGCGCCAAGGATCTGGTGATCTCCGGCGGCTTCAACATCTACCCGAAAGAGGTGGAACTGTTGCTCGACGAACAGCCCGGCGTGCTGGAAAGCGCGGTGATCGGCGTGCCGCACCCGGATTTCGGCGAGGCGGTCTTCGCCGTCCTCGTCGCGGAGAAGGGCGCGACGCTCGAGCCCGACGTCACGCTCGCCGCGCTGCGCGACCGCCTCGCCCGCTTCAAGCAACCCAAGGCCGCCGTGCTGGTCGAGGAATTGCCGCGCAACACCATGGGCAAGGTGCAGAAGAACCTGCTGCGCGACCGCTACAAGGACTGGTTCGGCGCCTGAACCGCCGCCCTCCTCAGGCCCCTCCGGGGCCCTCGTCGGGCGGCATTGCCATGGCGCGCGGCGCCCGGTCCCGCCCGCCCGGCCGCGCGCGGGGCGGAGAGGCAAGGGTGAGTATTTGTACAAGAAGCAATGCGCATTTGCTTCTTGTACAAATACTCATGCTTCGGGTCCGACCGGGAGCGGCGGGTCGGTCTCGCGCAGTTCGGCCTCCAGAAAGCGTTCCAGCGCGTCGAGATCGACCGGCTCGAACAGCCCGAATCCCTGCATCCAGACCGAGGCCGCGCGCATCGCGTCGGGTTCCAGCCTGCACCAGATCACCCGCCCGCGCTTCTCGCGGCTGATGAGCCCGGCCTCGGCCAGGACCTGGAGATGCTTGGAGATCGCGGCGAGCGACATCTCGAAGGGCTCGGCCACATCTGTGACCGCCATGTCGTCCTCCAGCAGCATGGCAAGGATCGCCCGCCGCGTCGGGTCGGCGAGGGCGGCGAAGATCGGGCTGAGCGGATCGGACATGCGCGCCAGATTGGCGGGCTGCCGCGGGATCGTCAACCGTCCGGTTGAATATGCCTCACGCCGGCGTGAGAGCGCAAACGGCGGCCGGGGCGCGGGAGGGATTTTGCAAAATCCTTGTTTCGCAATGGGTTGTGGGGTTCCGCCATGCTTGACTCGGGCGGGGCGCCTGCGTAGGTTCCGCCCGACTGTTCAGGGGGCGTCGCGCATGGCTCAGGAACCCGATCCCGAACGGCTTCGCGCGCTTGAGGCGCGGCTGTCGCAGGTGAAGGCGGGCCCGGCGAAACCCGACGGGGCAGGCAGTAATTTCTCGCAGGCGGAAGTCGCCTGGCGGATGGTGATCGAGCTGACCTCGGGCATTCTGATCGGGGGCAGCATCGGCTACGGGCTGGACTGGCTGTTCGGCACGAAACCCATCCTGCTGGTCATCTTCATCCTGCTCGGCTTCGCCGCCGGCATCCGCACGGTCATCGGGACGGCCCGAGACCTGCAAGCCCGGCAGATGGCGGCCATGGACGCGCAGACAAAGGCGGATCGCTCCGCCGGAACCGAAGGATGACAGACGTGGCTGAAGGCGGCTTTTCCATTCACCCGATGGACCAGTTCATCGTGAAGCGGTTTTTCTGCGATGCCGCCCATGCGGACTGCACCTCCAACATCCGCTGGTACGAGATCACCAATGTCACCGTCTGGATGGCCGCCACCGTGCTGGTCATCGTCGCGCTGATGGTCTTCGGCTCGCGCGGGCGCGCCATCATCCCGTCGCGCATCCAGTCGGTCGGCGAGATGATCTACGGCTTCATCTACAAGATGGTCGAGGACGTGACGGGCCATGAGGGCGTGAAGTATTTCCCCTTCGTGATGACGCTGTTCCTGTTCGTGCTGTTCTCGAACCTGCTCGGCCTGATCCCGAAAAGCTTCACCACCACCAGCCATGTCGCCGTCACCATCACGCTGGCGCTGATCGTGTTCCTGTTCGTCACCCTGCTCGGGCTGGCGCGGAACGGCATCGGCTTCCTCGGCATGTTCTGGGTCTCGTCGGCGCCGCTGGCGCTGCGCCCGGTGCTGGCGGTGATCGAGGTGATTTCCTACTTCGTGCGCCCGGTCAGCCACTCCATCCGTCTTGCCGGCAACCTGATGGCGGGGCACGCCGTGATGAAGGTCTTCGCGGGCTTCGCCTCGATGGCCGTCATCTCGCCGGTGGCCGTCGGCGCCGTGACCGCGATCTACGGCCTCGAACTGCTGGTGGCGGTCGTGCAGGCCTATGTCTTCACCATTCTGACCTGCGTCTACCTGAAGGACGCGGTGGGCGGCGCCCACCACTGAGGTCCGGACCCCAACCCTGAAATCCTACGCATACCCAAGGAGAGACACTATGGAACAAGTCGCTGAACTCGCGCTCATGGGCAAATACATCGGTGCCGGCCTCGCGGCCATCGGCCTCGGCGGCGCCGGCATCGGCGTGGGCAACATCGCCGGCAACTTCCTCGCCGGCGCCCTGCGCAACCCCTCGGCCGCCGCGTCGCAGACCGCGAACCTCTTCGTCGGCATCGCCTTCGCCGAAGCTCTGGGCATCTTCTCGTTCCTGATCGCCCTGCTGCTGATGTTCGCCGTCTGATCCTGACGCGTCCGATCTTCTTCGGCCGGGCGGGCCTTCGCGCCTCCCGGCCAAGTATTTGACGAATGTAAGGAAACGACATGGCGACCGAAGCACATGACGCGGCGGCCCATGCCACGGGGATGCCGCAGCTCGACACCTCGACCTGGGGCAACCAGATCTTCTGGCTCGTCCTCGCGCTCGTCGTGATCTTCCTGGTGCTGTGGCGCGTGGCGCTGCCCCGGATCGGGGCGGTTCTGGCCGAGCGCACCGGCACCATCACCAACGATCTCGCCGCGGCCGAAGAGCTGAAGCAGAAGGCGGTCGCCGCCGAGAAGGCCTATGAGGACGCGCTCGCCCGCGCCCGCGCCGAGGCGGGCCGTATCGTGGCCGAGGCCAAGGCCGAGATCCAGGCCGACCTCGACAAGGCCACCGCGAAGGCGGATGCCGAGATTTCGGCCAAGACCGCCGAATCCGAGGCCCGCATCGCCGAGATCCGCGCCGGCGCGCTGGAAAGCGTGACGGAAGTCGCGAAGGACACCGCGAAGGAACTCGTCGCGGCGTTTGGCGGCAAGGCCGATGCCCGTGGCGTGACCGCCGCGGTCAATGCCCGGCTGAAAGGGTGAGCGCGATGAAGAAACTGATCCTGATCGGCGCCGGCCTCGGCGCGAGCCCCGCCTTCGCGGCCTCGGGCCCGTTCTTCTCGCTGGGGAACACCGACTTCATCGTCCTGATCGCCTTCCTCGTCTTCGTCGGCATCCTGCTCTGGGTGAAACTTCCGGCGAAGCTGGGCGCGCTGCTCGACAATCGCGCGGCGGTGATCAAGGCCGAGCTGGAAGAGGCCAAGGCCCTGCGCGAAGAGGCCAAGGCCATCCTCGCCTCCTACGAGCGCAAGCAGAAGGAGATGATGGAGCAATCGGAGCGCATCGTCGCCGTCGCCAAGGAAGAGGCCGTCGCGGCCGCCGCCAAGGCGAAGGACGATCTGAAGGTCTCCATCGCGCGCCGTCTGGCCGCGGCGGAGGAGCGGATCGCCTCGGCCGAGGCCGCCGCCGTGCGCGAAGTGCGCGAGCGGGCGGTGGATGTCGCTGTCGCCGCCGCCGCCGATGTGCTGGCCAAGCAGCGTTCGGCGGAAAGCGCCGCCGCCTCGATCGACGACGCGATCGCGCAGGTTGCCGCCAAGCTGCACTGAGCCTGCTGCGGGAAAACAGGAAGCCCCGGCCGCCGCGCCGGGGCTTTCGCATGTCTAGCGGCCGCGTTCGTGTTCGACGCGCTGGCGCGCCACCGCCTCGTTGCGCTCGGCCCGCGCCTGCTCCTGCAACGCCTGTTCGACGTAATCCAGATGGTGCGCCACCGCCGCCCGCGCGGCCGCCGGGTCGCGCGCCCGGAGCGCCGCGTTGATCGCGCGGTGCTGGTCCAGCAGCCTGTCGCGGGTCAGGCGGTTGCGGAACATCACGCCGCGATTGTAGAACACGCCCTGGCGCAGCAGGTCGAACATCGAGCGCATCATGTGCAGCATGACGACATTGTGGCTCGCCTCGATGATCGCCATGTGGAACTGCGCGTCGAGCGCGGCCTCGTCGCTCGGGTCGCGCTTCTGGTGCGCCGCCTCCATCTTGGCCAGCAGCGTCGCGATCACCTCCAGATCGGTATCGGAGGCCAGCCGGGCGGCGCGTTCCGCCGCCAGCCCTTCGAGGTCGCGGCGGAAGGCGATGTAGTCGTAGACCGCCTCGTCATGGGTGGCGAAGAGTTCCACCAGCGCGGGCGAGAAGGCCGAGCCCAGCACATCGGCGATGAACACCCCCGAGCCCGGCCGGCTGACGACGAGGCCCTTGCCTTCCAGCATCTCCAGCGCCTCGCGCAGCGAGGGACGCGAGACGCCCATGCGTTCGGCCAGATCGCGCTCGGCCGGCAGGCGCTCGCCGGGCCGCAGGATGCCGCGCAGGATCAGCAGTTCGATCTGGCGGGCGACGCTGTGCGACAGCTTCTCGGCGGTGACTTTCTCGAATGGCATGTCTCTCCCCGTTCGGTCGGAAAATATGACCGGGCGGGGCGGGGGGCAATGGAAAAGGGGCGGCCCGGGCGGGCCGCCCCCGGCAGGGATCCGGGCAGGCTCAGCCGTTCGGGCGGATGACGATCTCGACCCGGCGGTTCTGCTGGCGGCCTTCCGGCGTCAGGTTGGAGGCGATGGGCTGATCCTCGCCCCGGCCATAGGCCGAGATGCGCGCGCCGGGCACCCCGCCCGACATCAGCACGCCCGCGACCGAGCGCGCCCGCCGGTCCGACAGATCCTGGTTGTAGGCGGCCTCGCCGGTATTGTCGGTATGGCCGATCACCTCGACCCGGCTGTTCGGGTAGCGCACGAGGTTCGCGGCCACCGCGCGGATGTCGCCTTGCAGGTCGGGGCGCAGGGTGGCGCTGTCGGTGGCGAACAGGATGTCCTGCGGCATGGTCACCACCAGCGTGTTGCCGTTGTTGACCACGGTGGAGTTCGGGCTCATCTGCGCGCGCAGGTCGGCCGCCTGCTGGTCGAGCGAATGGCCGATGGCGCCGCCGATGGCCGCGCCCGCCGCCGCGCCGATCACCGCCTTGGCGAGCCGGTCGTCCCCGCCGGATTTCGCGCCGATCAAGCCGCCGATCACCGCGCCCGTGGCCGCGCCGCCCTTGGTGCGGGCGTTCGGGTCCTCGTAGCGGTAGGGGTCCTGCACGCAGCCGGCCAGCAGCGCGACGCCGGCCAGTCCGAGAAGAGCGGGGGATTTGAAGATCATTCTGTGCCTCTTGGGGTTCCGGCCTCTGCGGGCCTCTGGCCACACCATAGCGCAGGAACGCGCGGGGCCGGAATTGGTTGCATGGCGATGCGCGTCTTTTCGCGCATCACGTTTGCGCCAGTTCCGCCGCCCCCTCGTCTCTGGCCTCATGCCGCGCCGCCTCCCAGGCCAGCATGGCGCGCTTCACCGGCAGGCCCCAGTGATAGCCGCCGAGCGCGCCGGAGCGGCGCAGCGCCCGGTGGCAGGGGATCAGGAAGCTGACCGGGTTGCGCCCGACCGCCGTGCCCACCGCCCGCACCGCCGCCGGATGGCCGATCACCCGCGCGATGTCGGAATAGGTGGTGACATGGCCCGAGGGCACGGCGAGCAGCGCCTCCCAGACCTTGATCTGGAACGGCGCGCCGAGCAGGTGCAGCCGGGTCTCGCCACCGCCGAAGGCGGCCTCGGCGAGCGGGCGCAACGCCGCGCCGTCCTCGACGAAGCGCGCCTTCGGCCAGCGGGCGGCGAGGTCGGCCAGCACCGCCGCCTCGCCCTGTTCGGCGGCGAAGCCCATGCCGCAGATGCCGCGTTCGGTCGCCATCACCAGCGCCGGGCCGAAGGGGCTGTCGAACCGGCCATGGCGGATGGTCAGCCCCTCGGCGCCGCGCGCATAGTCGCCCGGCGTCATCGCCTCCCAGCGCAGGAAGAGGTCGTGCAGCCGCCCGCCGCCCGAGAGGCCGGTGGCGAGCGTGGTCTCCAGCACCGAATGCCGCTCGGCCAGCAGGCGTTTGGCGTGGTCGAGCGTCAGGTATTGCTGGTAGCGCTTCGGGCTGACCCCCACCCATTGCGAGAAGGTGCGCTGGAAATGCGCCGGGCTCATCCCCATCCGCGCCGCCAGCGCGTCGAGCGTGAGCGCGGGGCCGCCGGCGTCGATCTCGGCCAGCGCGCGGGCGATGACGCGGTAGTGATAGGCGGTGCTCTGGTCGGTCATGGCGGGTCCGGTCATGGGGTTTGGTCCCGAGGATAGCCGTCCGGCCGACGGGCTTCGACCCGAAAGCTGCGGCTTCGG
>JBDHSR010000078.1:0-11065 GCA_039808305.1 Gemmobacter sp.
GCGAGCGAGAGCCAGAGCGCCGCATTGCCCGCGCCGTGCCAGAGCGCGAGATGGGCATGGACCGGCGTCCCCGTCACCGCCCCGGCGGCGGCGTCGACCAGCCCGCCCGCCAGCGTCATCGGCATCAGCCCGGCAAGCAGCGTCAGCAGCGCCAGCAGCGCGGGCGCGGCCCAGAGCCCGGGGCCGGGATCATGCGCCGGCGTTTCCCCGGCCCGCCGGGGGCCGAGGAAGGTGCCGCCGATCAGCCGCAGCGCATAGGCGACCGAGAAGGCGGCGGCGACCAGCACCAGCGCGAGGATCGGCCCGATGCCGATCCCGGCCGCCTGTTCCAGCATCAGCTCCTTCGACAGGAAGCCGCCGAAGGGCGGCAGCCCCGCCATGGACAGCCCGGCGACCGAGGCGATGGCGAAGGTCGCAGGCATGGCGCGCGAAAGCCCGCCCAGCCGGCGCAGGTCGCGGCTGCCGGTCTCGTGATCGACGATCCCCGCCACCATGAAGAGCGCGGCCTTGAACACGGCGTGGTTGAGGATGTGGAACACCGCCGCCAGCGCCGCCTCCCGCGTGCCGAAGCCGAGCAGCAGGGTGACGAGGCCGAGATGGCTGACCGTCGAACAGGCGAGCAGCGCCTTCAGGTCGTTCTGGAACAGCGCCGCCACCGCGCCGATCAGCAGGGTGGCGAGCCCGGTCAGCGTGACGGCCCAGAACCATTCCGGCCGCTCGGCCAGCACCGGCCAGAGCCGCGCCATCAGGAAGATCCCGGCCTTCACCATGGTCGCCGAATGCAGATAGGCCGAGACCGGGGTCGGGGCCGCCATGGCGCGCGGCAGCCAGAACTGGAACGGGAACTGCGCCGACTTGGCGAAGCAGCCGGTCAGGATCAGCGCCATCGCCGGCAGGCAGAGCGGGCTTTCCCGCACCAGGGCGCCCGAACGCAGGATGACGCTCAGGTCGTGGCTGCCGGCCGCCATGCCGAGCAGCAGCATCCCCGCGATCAGCGCGAGGCCGCCGCCCCCGGTCACCGCCAGCGCCATCCGCGCGCCGGCCCGCGCCTCGGGCCGGTCCTGCCAATAGCCGATCAGCAGGAAGGAGGCGAGCGAGGTCAACTCCCAGAACACCAGCAGCAGCAGGATGTTGTCGGACAGCACGATCCCGAGCATGGCGCCCTGGAAGAGCATCAGGAAGCCGAAGAACCGCCCGGCCGGATCGCGCGGCGACAGATAGAAATGGGCGTAGAGCTGGATCAGCAACCCCATGCCGAGGATCAGCCCGGCGAAGAGCAGCCCCAGCCCGTCGAGGAAGAACGCCGCCTCCAGCCCGATCCGGGGCAGCCATGCGATGCGGGTCTGGATCACCGCGCCTTGCAGCACCGCCGGGGCGTGCAGGCAGAGCCCGGCCAGCGCCAGCGCCGTCGCGCCGCCGCTGGCCAGCGCGCAGGCGCCCCGGCCGAAACGCGCGGCCAGTCCCGCCAGCAGCGCGCCCAGAAAGGGCAGGGCGACGATCAGGGCAGGGGACATGCGGGGCGTTTTCCCTCTCGTCTTGGCCGGGCCGGCCGAGGCGGCCGCGATGGCGGTCAGGTGGGGGCGGTCAGCCGGGCGGGCCGGGGTCCGCGGCGGCCCCCTGTGTCCGACAGGCGGGCGGTGCTGTCAAGGCGAAGCCGCCCTCACCCCTCGGTCAGGACCGCGCCCTGCTCCAGCAGGTAGCGCTGCGCCAGCGGGATCGCCGCCGCCCCGAGCGCGCGGGCCGGGGCGCCGATGGTCCCCTCGCGGATCACCGGCGGCTCGATCCCGGCGAGGTCGAGCCGGTGCAGCGCCCCGTGCACCCGCGCCGTCATGGCGGCGCGGATCTCCGGCGGCATCCAGCCGTCGATCAGCACCGCGCCGATCTCCAGCAGCGACGAGGCGGAGAGGATGGCCGCCGCCAGCCCCTCGGCCGCCTCGTCGAGCCAGCGCTCCAGCAGGGCGGGGCCGACCGTCCAGCGGGCGGGGTTTTCCCACAGCCCGCCGGAGTCCTCGCCCGCCGCGTCCATCGCCGCGGCGAGGGTGGAGAGCGAGGCGACCGTCATCAGCCGGCGCATCCGCCCGTCGGGGCCGGGCACCATCATCGGGCCCACGCCGGCGGCGTTGCCGGTGCGCCCGGTGAACAGCTGCCCGTTCAGCACCAGCCCGCCGCCGATGAAGTAGCCGAAGTAGAAGTAGAGGAAATCGTTGGGCTTCTCGCCGGTGCCGAAGACCAGTTCCGCGCCGCAGGCGGCGGTGGCGTCGTTGCGCACCGTCACCGGCATCCCGGCCAGCCGCGACAGGTCGGCCTGGATGTCGCAGGAGCGCCAGGCATCCATCGCCGCCTGCGGCGCCCCGACATAGCGCACCCAGTTCCAGAGCTGGAACGGCATGGCGACCCCCATGCCGCCGATCCGCGCCCGTTCCTGCGGCGAGAGCGGGGCGGTGAGGTCGGCCAGCGCCTCGGCGGTGAAGGCCAGCACCGCCTCGGGCGTCGGATAGCGGTAGATCCGGCGCCGGGTGGCGCGCATCCGGCCGGTGAAATCGACGAGGCCGAGATCGGCCGAGCGCCGCCCGATCTTCAGCCCGAAAAAGAACGCCCCGTCCGGGGCCAGCGACATCGGCACCGAGGGCTGGCCGATCCGCCCGCGCACCGGCTCGCCCCGCGTCAGCAGGCCGTCCTGTTCCAGCGCCCGCATGATGACGGAGACGGTCTGCGCCGAAAGCCCGGTCAGCCGCGCGATGTCGGATTTCGCCAGCGCGCCGCGCTGCCGCAGCAGGCTGAGCACCAGCCGCTCGTTATGCGCCCGCATCCCCGACTGGTTGGAGCCGCGCGGCAGGCCGGCGGCCGCGCCGGGATCGGCGGGGGGCTGGCCGTGGAATTCGTCGATGCTGCGCAACCCTGCCTCCCTTCGCCGCGCTCCGCCCCGCCTTCGCCGCTTTGCGCGGCGGACGCAAGCGCCGGCTGCCCTCCGGCCGAGACTGCGGCGGGAGGGTCGGTCTGTCAATAATAATTCACAGTGATTTATTTATATTGACGCAAAGCCGGGAATCAGGCTTCCTTGCGTCGATCGCGGCGGGAGAGGCGGCGCGGTATGAGGTGACAGGGGCGAGGCCCCGCTTCCGGGAGGAGTTCATGAAGATGAAGACGAAAGCCCTTTGGGGCGCGGCCGCGCTCGCGCTGATCTCTGCGGCGCCGGTGATGGCGCAAGGCGTCTCGGCCTGCATCATCACCAAGACCGACACCAACCCGTTCTTCGTGAAGATGAAGGAGGGCGCCACCGCCAAGGCGGCCGAGCTGGGGATGGAGCTGAAATCCTATGCCGGCCGGATCGACGGCGATCACGAGGCGCAGGTCGCCGCCATCGAGGCCTGCATCGCCGACGGGGCGAAGGGGATCCTCATCACCGCCTCCGACACCAAGGCCATCGTGGATTCGGTGAAGGCGGCGCGCGATGCGGGCCTGCTGGTGATCGCGCTCGACACCCCGCTCGATCCCATCGACGCGGCGGATGCGACCTTCGCCACCGACAACTTCAAGGCGGGCGAGCTGATCGGCCAATGGGCCAGGGCCACGCTGGGCGACAAGGCGGCGGAGGCGAAGATCGCGCTGCTGGACCTCGCCATCTCGCAACCCTCGGTCGATGTGCTGCGCGACCAGGGCTTCCTGCAAGGCTTCGGCGTCGATCTGGGCGATGCCGGCAAATGGGGCGACGAGACCGATCCGCGCATCGTCGGCCACGAGGTGACCTCGGGCAACGAGGAAGGCGGGCTGAAGGCGATGGAGACGCTGCTGGCCAAGGATCCCGACATCAACGTGGTCTATACCATCAACGAACCCGCCGCCGCCGGCGCCTTCGAGGCGCTCAAGGCAGTGGGCCGCGAGAAGGATGTGCTGATCGTCTCGGTCGATGGCGGCTGCCCGGGCGTGGCGAATGTCAAGGACGGCGTGATCGGCGCCACCTCGCAGCAATATCCGCTGGCGATGGCTTCGCTGGGGATCGAGGCGATCGCCGCCTTCGCCAAGGACGGCAGCAAGCCCGCCCCGACCGAGGGCAAGGATTTCTTCGACACCGGCGTGGCGCTGGTGACCGACAAGCCCGCCGCCGGGGTCGACTCCATCGACACCGCCAAGGGCACCGGGATGTGCTGGGGCTGACGCCCGGCGCAGACCGGCAATCGGGGTTCCCGGCAGGGGCGGCCATCGCGCCGCCCCTGCCCGCCAGAACAAGGGGAAAGGCCCATGGCATCCGACGCAAGACCCGCGACCGCCTATGAGGAGGGGCTGAAGGGCGCCTCCGAGAAGGTGGCCGAGTTCCACGAGGACAGGACCGCGCTCAAGCGGTTGCAACACTGGCTGCACCGCACGCCTTCGGCGGTGCCGATGATCGTGCTGGTGGTGGCGCTGATCGTCTTCGGGCTGCTGTCGCCCAATTTCTTCAAGCCGACCACGCTGTCGACCATCCTGCAACAGATCGCCATCGTGGGGATTCTGGGCTGCGCGCAATCGCTGGTGGTGCTGACGGCGGGCATCGACCTGTCGGTCGGCGCCATCGCGGTGTTTTCCTCGGTGCTGATGGGGCAGATGACCTTCCGCTACGGCATTCCGGCGCCGGCGGCGATCCTGCTGGGGCTGGCGCTGGGCACCGCCATGGGCTTCGTCAACGGCTGGCTGGTGGCGCGGGTCAAGCTGCCGCCGTTCATCGTGACGCTGGGGACATGGCAGATCCTGCTGGCCTCGAATTTCATCTTTTCCGCCAATGAGACGATCCGGTCCTCCGACATCGCGGCGCAGGCCCCGGCGCTGCAATTCTGGGGCAATGCGATCCAGCCCGGCGGGGTCAAGGTGCTCTATGCGGTGTTCCTGATGGTCGCGCTGGTGGCGGCGCTGGCCTATGTGCTGCGCCATACCGCCTGGGGGCGCCATGTCTATGCCGTGGGCGACGACCCGGACGCCGCCGAACTGGCGGGGGTGCGGACGAGGCGGGTGCTGATCCAGGTCTATGCCATCGCGGGGCTGTTCTGCGCCATCGCCGGCTGGGTGATGATCGGCCGTTTCGGCTCGGTCTCGCCCACCGCATCGACCGGGCAGCTGGGCAATATCCAGTCGATCACGGCGGTGGTGATCGGCGGCATCTCGCTCTTCGGCGGGCGCGGCTCCATCGTCGGCATGTTCTTCGGGGCGCTGATCGTCGGCGTGTTCGAGATGGGGCTGAAGATGGTCGGCACCGATCCGCAATGGACCTTCTTCCTGATCGGGATGCTCATCATCCTCGCCGTGGCGGTGGACCAATGGATCAGAAAGGCATCGGCATGACGCAGGAACCCATCCTCAAGGCGCGCGGCCTGGTCAAACGCTATGGCAAGGTGACGGCGCTCGACCATTGCGATTTCGACCTGATGCCGGGCGAGATCCTGGCCGTGATCGGCGACAACGGCGCCGGCAAGTCGAGCCTCATCAAGGCGCTGTCGGGCGCGGTGCAGCCCGACGAGGGCGAAATCGGCCTCGACGGCCGCCCGGTGCGGTTTTCCAGCCCGCTGGACGCGCGCGCCCATGGCATCGAATGCGTCTATCAGACGCTCGCGATGTCGCCGGCGCTGTCGATCGCCGACAACATGTTCATGGGCCGCGAATTGCGCAAGCCCGGCCTGATGGGCAGCCTGTTCCGCCAGCTCGACCGCCCGGCGATGGAGCGTTTCGCCCGCGAGAAGCTGAACGAACTGGGGCTGATGACGATCCAGAACATCAACCAGCCGGTCGAAACCCTGTCGGGCGGCCAGCGGCAGGGGGTGGCGGTGGCGCGCGCGGCGGCCTTCGGTTCCAAGGTGGTGATCCTGGACGAGCCGACCGCCGCGCTCGGCGTCAAGGAAAGCCGCCGGGTGCTGGAACTGATCCGCGACGTGCGCGCGCGGGGGATTCCGATCATCCTCATCAGCCACAACATGCCGCATGTGTTCGAGGTGGCCGACCGCATCCACATCCACCGGCTGGGCCGGCGGCTCTGCGTCATCAGGCCGGGCGATCATTCGATGTCGGATGCGGTGGCCTTCATGACCGGCGCCAAACTGCCCGAGGGCGTGAGCGAGGCGGCATGACGCCGGCGGAACTGGCCGGGGAAATCCGCCGCCGGGCGGCGGGCAGGGGGCGGTTCATCACCGCCCTTTGCGGCGCGCCGGGGGCCGGCAAGTCGACACTCGCCGCCGAACTGGCGCGCATCTTGGGCGCGGGCGCCCGGGTGGTGCCGATGGATGGCTTCCATCTGGACAATCCGGTGCTGGCGGCGCGCGGGCTGCTGGCCCGCAAGGGCTGCCCCGAAAGCTTCGACGCCATGGGCTTCGTCCATCTGATCCGCCGCCTCGCGGCCGAGCCGGAGGTGGCGATCCCGATCTTCGACCGCGGGCTGGACCTCGCCCGCGCCGGCGGCGATCTGGTGCGGGCCGAGGACCGGCTGCTGATCGTCGAGGGCAATTACCTGCTGCTCGACGCCGATCCCTGGCGCCTCGCCCGCCCGCATTACGGCCTGACCGTGATGCTGGAGGTGCCGGAGACCGAGCTGGAACGCCGGCTGGTGCGGCGCTGGCTGGACCATGGCCATGACGCCGATGCGGCGCGGGCGCGGGCCTTGTCGAACGACATCCCCAACGCGCGGCAGGTGCTGCGCGACAGCGCGGCGGCGGAAATCATCCTGCGGCAGTAGGGGGCTTTCCGCCCCCCACGGCCCGTTCCGGGCCTCCCCCCGGAGGATATTTCGGAACAGATGAAGGGTTGCCATGGCAGGGCCTGCACCCCATGAAGGGGAAAACGGAGGATGCGATGGCGCCGGAACTGCGGATCCTGTGGGAAGACTGGGCGGACCGGAGCCTGCCCCTGCCGTCTTACGAGACCGACGGTGCGGCGGGCGCCGACATCCGCGCCAACCTGCCCGAGGCCGACCGCGCGGCCGGCCTGACCCTGCTGCCGATGCAGCGGCTGCTGGTGCCGACCGGGATTCGCGTCGAGATCCCGGCGGGTTACGAGATGCAGGTGCGCCCGCGTTCCGGCCTCGCGCTGAAACACGGCATCACCCTGCCCAACACGCCGGGCACCATCGACAGCGACTATCGCGGCCCGCTGGGCGTGCCGCTGATCAATCTGGGGACCGAGCCCTATGTGCTGCACCACGGCGACCGCATCGCGCAGGCGGTGGTGGCGCCGGTGGTGCAGGTGCGCTTCGTCGTGGTCGAGCATCTGGGCGAGACCGCGCGCGGCGCGGGCGGCTTCGGTTCCACCGGCCGACGCTGATGCCGGCGGTTTTCGCGGCCTTCGCGGCGGTCTGGCTGATCGGCTGGGCCATGGCGGTGCCGGTGCGGCGCCGGCTCTGGCTGATCGCCGCGATCTGGGGGCTGGTCGTGCTGTCGCTGCTGGTCCTGCCGGAGGGCGGGCTGCGGCGGGCGCTGGGCGGCGACGTGCGGCTCTGGTTGGTGATCGGCGGTGTCGCGGCGGCGGTGCTCGCCTATCGCGCGGGCCTCGCCCGCTTGCGTGCCCGTGCGGCGCCCGCCGCGCCGGCGCCGCAGGGCACCTTCCGCGAGGCGGAGCTGAACCGCTACGCCCGCCATATCATGCTGCGCGAGATCGGCGGGCCGGGGCAGGCGCGGCTGAAGCGGGCGAGGGTGCTGGTGGTCGGCGCCGGCGGCCTCGGCAGTCCGGTCTGCCTCTATCTCGCCGCCGCCGGGGTGGGACATATCGGCGTCGTGGACGACGACCGGGTGGAAAGCTCCAACCTGCAACGCCAGATCATCCATCGCGATCAATCGCTTGGGCAGTTCAAGGCCGAATCGGCGGTGGCGGCGATGCGGGCGCTCAACCCCTTCGTCACCGCCGAGGCGCATGTGCTGCGGCTGGATGCCGGCACCGCCCCCGGCCTGATCGCCGCGCATGACCTGATCCTGGACGGCTGCGACAATTTCGACACCCGCGAACTGGTGAACGCCGCGGCGGCGCGGGCGGGCAAGCCCTTGATCTCCGGCGCCATCGCGCAATGGGAAGGGCAGGTGTCGCTTTACGATCCTGCGCATGGAACGCCCTGTTTTTCCTGCGTCTTTCCCGCGCGTCCGGCGCCGGGGCTGGCGCCGTCCTGCGCCGAGGCGGGGGTGGCCGCGCCGCTGCCGGGCGTCATCGGCGCGATCATGGCGACGGAGGCGGTGAAGCATCTGACCGGCGCCGGGCAGACGCTTGCCGGGCGGTTGCTGATCCATGACGCGCTTCATGGCGAGACGCGGGTGATCGCGCTGAAAAAACGGCCCGATTGCCCGGTTTGCGGCGGGCGTTAAGCGAATCTTCAGGATCGGCGGGCAGGTTGGGCGAAGGAGGTGCCGCGCCTTGCCCGTCTCGCCCCGTATCCGTCCGCCGCCCGTATCGGGCCGCTTGCCTCTCGTCATGCGGGCGGTCATAGTCCTGTCGCCGCTCTGTGACAGGGAGTTCATCATGAAACGGATCGCCGCCCTTGCCGGGCTTGTTCTGGCCTTTGCCGCCCCCCTCGCCTCGGCGCAGGGCCTGCCCGATCTCGCCGGCCGCGAGGTGACGGTGGTGACCGAGAACGCCTATCCGCCGCTCCAGTTCATCGACGGGGAGGGCAAGGCGGTCGGCTGGGAATACGATGCCATGGCCGAGATCGCCAAGCGGCTGAACCTCGCGGTGAAATACGAGAATACCAGCTGGGACGCGATGATCCCGGCCGTCTCGGGCGGGCAATACGACATCGGCATGACCGGCATCACCATCCGGGACGACCGCAAGGAACAGGTGGATTTCTCCGATCCCTACATGCGCTCGGAAATGGTGATGATGGTGCGCGGCGACGAGGCGCGCTTCACCGACGCCAAATCCTTCGCCGCCGATCCCGATCTGCTGATGGCGGCGCAGCCGGGCACCACGCCTTTCTATGTCGGCGTCTACGAGGTGCTGGACGGCAACGAGGCCAATCCGCGCATCAAGATGTTCGAGACCTTCGGCGCGGGGGTCGAGGCGCTGAAGGCGGGCGATGTCGATCTGGTGCTGACCGACAGCACCGGCGGCAACGGCTATGTCGCGGCCTCGAACGGCGGGCTGAAGATCGTGGGCGAGAAGCTGGGGGCCGAGGAATTCGGCTTCATCTTCCCCAAGGGTTCCGATCTGGTGGCGCCGGTGAACGCGGCGATCGCCGCGCTCAAGGCCGATGGCACGCTGGAGGCGCTCGACCGGAAATGGTTCCTCGATTACAAGATGGGGCAGTAATCCCGGGCCTCCGGCATGGCGCCGCGGGGAGAGGAAGAGGATTTTCCGTGGTGGCTCGTCGTGCTGGTCGCGGCGGGCCTCTGGCTCGGCTACGAGGTCTGGGCCAGCCCGGTCTATGCCCAGATCATGCGGACGCTGGCCAAGGGCATCGGCATCACGCTGATGGTCGCCGTGGTGGGCTTCGCCGCCGCCGCGCTGCTGGGGCTTGGCCTCGCGGTGGCGGGACGGTCGCGGCGGCTCTGGCTGCGGCAGGCGGTGCGGCTCTATATCGAGATCGTGCGCGGCGTGCCGATCATCGTGCTGCTGCTTTACGTCGCCTTCGCCGCCGTGCCGGCGCTGGTTTCCGCCTGGAACGCGCTGGGCCTGCCCGAGGCGCGGGCGCGCGATGTCTCGTTGCTCTGGCGGGCGGTGGCGGCGCTGACCATCGCCTATTCCGCCTTCCTGGCCGAGATCTTCCGCGCCGGCCTCGCCTCGGTGGATCGCGGCCAGATCGAGGCGGCGATGGCGCTGGGGCTGACGCCCTGGCAGCGCTTCCGGCTGATCGTCTTTCCGCAGGCCTTCCGCACCATCCTGCCGCCGCTCGGCAATGATTTCGTGGCGATGGTGAAGGATTCCTCGCTGGTCAGCGTGCTCGGCGTCGCCGATGTGACCCAGCTCGCCAAGGTGACCTCGGCCGGCAATTTCCGTTATTTCGAGACCTATAACAGCGCGGCGCTGATCTATCTCGCGCTGACCGTCGGCCTGTCCCTGGCGCTGCGGCGGCTGGAGCGGCGGCTGCGCCGGGGCGGCGCGGAACGCTAGCCTACTGGCAATAGCTCTGCCGGCGCAGCCAGCCGGCCATTTCCTCGCGCATGCCGGTCTTGCGGAACGGCATCCAGTCGCGGCCGATGCCCTGGCGGCCGTTGCCCACCGCCACGCCGTCGCGCACGACGTGATGGGCCACCATCTCCACCGCGCATTGCAGATTGGCCGAGCCGTCCTTCAGCGCCGCGGCCGAGGTCGCGTCGCAGCCGTAATTCGCGGCCGAACGCGGCGAGATCTGCATGATGCCGATATATTTTCCGCCGCCGCCGGCGGCGCGGGGATTGTAGCTGCTTTCGTATTTGCCGACGGCCGAGATCAGCCCGGCCCAGAAGGCGCGGCGCTCCATCAGGGTGCCGTCCTCATAGCCGGGGCACCAGGTGGCGATGTCGGCGGGCACGCGGCTGGCCAGGGCGGCATCCTCGTCGGCGACCGCCATCAGGGTGTTGACGGTCCAGTCGGCGGCCTCGGGGTGGTGGTCCCAGCGCATCGGGGGCGGGGTCGTCGCCTGGCTCACCAGATCGGCGGTGCCGGTGGTGCAGCCGGCAAGGCCGAGGGCGGCCACGGCCCCGATGATTCCGAACTTGACGCGCCCGATCCTGACCCGCATTGAGCTTCCCGCAAAGGCGACGCGCCCGTTGCGCGACGCGCGTTTTCTGCCTTTCCTACCGCGCCTCGCGCAACCTTCCTGATTCCCGATGCGCGAAAATCCGCCCGTCGCGCCTTGCCCGGGGCGGGTGCTGCGCCTATGAAGGGGCAAGTTCGCAAGGGGTATCCGATGCTCGACCTGACCTATGACGCGCCGAAACCGAAGGTGATCGCCGGGGCGAAACACGACTGGGAACTGGTGATCGGGATGGAGATCCATGCGCAGGTCGCCTCGAACGCCAAGCTGTTCTCGGGCGCCTCGACCGCCGTCGGGGCGGAGCCGAACAGCAATGTGAGCTTCGTCGATTGCGCCATGCCGGGCATGCTGCCGGTCATCAACGAATATTGCGTGGAACAGGCGGTGCGC
>JBDHSR010000079.1:0-11020 GCA_039808305.1 Gemmobacter sp.
GATCAGCTTCACCAGCCGCCGCGCATCGGCGTCGCTGTCGTTCACGCCCTTCAGCATGACATATTCGAAGGTGATCCGCTCGCTGTTCGACAGGCGCGGATAGTCGCGCAGCGCGGCGAGCAGGGTCTGGAGGTTCCACTTCTTATTCACCGGCACCAGCCGGTCGCGCACCTCGTCGGTGGTGGCGTGGAAGCTGACGGCGAGCAGGCAGCCGATCTCCTCGGCCGCGCGGGCGATCTCGGGCACCACGCCCGAGGTCGACAGCGTGATGCGGCGGCGCGACAGCGAGATCCCCTCGCCATCCATCACCACCTTCATCGCGTCGCGCACATTCTCGAAATTGTAGAGCGGCTCGCCCATGCCCATCAGCACGATATTGCTGACCAGCCGCGTCTCGTCCTTCGGCGCGCCCGGCACCGGCCATTCGCCCAGATCGTCGCGCGCCACCATCACCTGGCCCACGATCTCGGCGGCGGTCAGGTTGCGCACCAGCCGCTGCGTGCCGGTATGGCAGAAGGAGCAGGTCAGCGTGCAGCCGACCTGGCTGGAGATGCAGAGCGTGCCGCGCGTCTCCTCCGGGATATAGACCGCCTCGACCTCGTGCCCGCCGGCGATGCGCAGCAGGTATTTCCGCGTGCCGTCGGCGCTGATCTGGCGGGTGACGATCTCCGGCACCTCGACCACGAATTGCTCGGCCAGCAGCGCCCGGTAATCCTTGGCGAGGTTGGTCATCGCCGCGAAGTCGCGCACGCCCCAGTGATAGATCCATTGCCAGATCTGGCCGACCCGCATCTTCGCCTGTCGCTCCGGCGTGCCGGCCGCGATCAGCGCGTCGCGCAGCTGATCGCGCGTCAGGCCCACCAGATTCGGCTTCGCCCCCTCGGGCAGCTTGCGCGGCAGGGTCAGAACGTCTTGCGTGATCGGGGCGGAGGCGGTCATGGCGGCGGCTGTTTCCTGAGGCTGAACGGCGCTCTTACAGGAAAAACCCGGCCTTGCCAAAGGGGAGTTGGGAAATTCGACGTGAATACGGCGACGGGGGCTGTCATTTCCCGCCGGTTTGAGTATAGAGGCCATGCGAAAAGGAAAATTGTCGGGAATACGATGCGCCACCCTGTCCGCCCCCTGCCCTGCCTTGCCCTGCTCTGCGTCCTGACCGGCGCGGCGATGGCGCAGACCCCGACTCAGCCCGCGCCGGCGGAAATGCCCGCGCAGCCGCAATTGCAGGCCCCGACCGAGGCGCCGGCGGCACCGCAGCTTCCCGCCGCCATCGACGCGCCGGCGGCCCCGGCGACCGGGGTGACGGCCACCACGCCGGAAGCCGGCGCGCCGGCGGCCGGAACCGGGGCTGCCCCCGAAACCGCCGCACCGACGACGACAAGCCCCGCCGCGACGGTGCCCACCGCAGCCGCCTCGGTCGAGCTGCCGGTGCCGCACGACCTGTCGCCGATGGGCATGTACCGGCAGGCGCATTGGGTGGTGAAGGCGGTGATGCTCAGCCTGCTCTTCGCCTGTTTCGTGACCTGGACGGTCTGGCTCTACAAGACGGTGGAGATCTTCGTGGCCCGCCGCCGCCTCGGCAAGGCGGCGCGGCTGCTGCGCGGCGCCGCCTCGCTCGCCGCGGCGCAGGGCGCGCTCGGCCGGATCACCGACCCCGCCGCCTTCATGGCGCAGGAGGTGCAGGCGGAATACACCCGCTCCGACGCCGCCATCGCCGCCGCCGGGGCCGAGGGGGTGAAGGAACGCGCCGTCTCGCTGGTCGGCCGGATCGAGGGGCAGGCGCTGCAACGGCTGCGGCGCGGCACCGGCCTGCTGGCCACCATCGGCGCCACCGCCCCCTTCGTCGGGCTGTTCGGCACGGTCTGGGGCATCATGAACGCCTTCATCGGCATCGCCGAGACCCGCACCACCAACCTCGCCGTGGTGGCGCCGGGCATCGCCGAGGCGCTGTTCGCCACCGCCCTCGGCCTCGTCGCCGCGATCCCGGCGGTGGTGATCTACAACCATTTCACCCGGCAGATCGGCTCCTACCGGCAGGCGCTCGGCGATGCCGCCGCCTCCGTCCTGCGTCTGCTGAGCCGCGACATCGACTTCCGCAAGCATCAGGAGGGGTGAGCCATGGCCGCGCAGCTTCCCTCGGGCTCCGACGACGATCTGGCCGAGGCGCATGAGATCAACGTCACGCCCTTCATCGACGTGATGCTGGTGCTGCTCATCATCTTCATGGTGGCGGCGCCGCTCTCCACCTCGGACGTGCCGCTGACGCTGCCCTCGACCTCGGCGCCGCCCTCGCAGCGCCCCGAGGAGCCGGTGGTGCTGAGCCTGCAAAAGGACCTGACCCTCTCGCTCGGCGAGGAGGCGATCCCGCGCGAGGCGCTGGCCCCCGCCTTGGCCGCGCGCGCGAAACCCGAGGACCGCATCTATCTGCGCGCCGATACCACCGTGCCTTACGGCGACCTGATGGCGGTGATGAACCTGCTGCGCGACGCGGGCTTCGTGCAGGTGGCGCTGGTCGCGCAGGAGGGGCTGCCGCAGGAGGGCGCGCAACCATGACCGACTGGGCGCAGCATGTGGCGCATCGCGCCGTCCTGCCGGAGCCGGCGCGCTGGACGCTCGCGGCCGCGTCGGTGGTGGGGATGCTGTTCGCCGGCACCGCGCTGGCGAACTGGCTCGACCTGCGGCCCGGCCTCGACAGGGGATTGCAGGACGCCATGCTGATCGACATCGCCTCGCTTCCCGCGGTCGAGGCGGTGGCCGACCTGCCGCCCGCACCGGAACCGCCGGACCAGCCCGCGCCCGCGCCCGAGGAACTGGCCACGCCGGAGATGATCGAGGATTTCGTGCCCCCGCCCGAGGACATGGCCGAACCCGAGATGCTGGAACCCGAAGACCTGCCCGAACCCGAACTGGCCGACATGGCCCCGCCCGAGCAGGACATGCCGCCCTCGCCGGTTCCGATACCGGAAAAGAAACCCGAGAAGAAGCCGGAAAAGAAGAAGGTCGCCGAGGACAAGCCGAAGAAGGAAAAGGCGAAGAAGAAGAAACAGCCGCCGCCCGCCGCCACCGCGACCGAGGGGCAGAAGGGTCAGACCGCGCAGGCCAGCCAGAAGGGCAAGGTCAGCGCCAATGCCGAGGCCCGTTGGAGAAGCAAGGTCGGCGCCCAGGTCGCCCGCCATATGAAGCGCACGTCTTTCAACGCCCGCAAGGTGCAGCTCAAGCTGAGCTTCGCCATATCCGGCGGCGGTCAGGTGACCGGCGTCTCCCTCATCGGCTCCAGCGGCGACGCCGCGCTGGACGGCAAGGTGCTGGCCCATGCCCGCCGCCTCGGCTCGGTCATGGCGCCGCCCTCCGGCAATGCCGTGTCGTTGATCCAGCCGGTCAGCATCACGCGCTGAGCCGCCGGAATGCAAAAGGCCGCCCTGAAGGCGGCCTTTTCCCGTCCCGAAGCGAAGGCGTCAGTTGCAGCGCTTCGCCGCATCCTCCATCGCCGCGGTGAAGCCGCGCAGCGAGAAGGTGTCCTTGGTCTGCGTGCCCTTGCCCGAGCGCGCGGTCAGCACCGCGTTGTTGCCCTTGCGCAAGGCCGCCATGATCGCCGCGTCCTGGTCGGCATTGGCGGTCCAGGCGAATTCGCCATCGGTGAACAGCTCGAACTGGGTGCCGTCGACATTGACGTTCACGGTGGAGCCCTGCGCGAAGGGATAACCGCCGGTGAAGCTCACCTCGCCCTTGCCGCCGCCGCCGGCGCGGAAGGTCACGAAGAGCAGGATGTCGCCCCGGCGCACCGAGACCGGCTTGCCGTCCTTGGAGTTCACCGTCTCCTTCGGGCTGGTCACGCCCCAGCATTCCTTGGGCTTGCCGTCCTTCGGCTCGCTGAACACCGACCAGTCGGTCATCACCGCGACCTGGTTGGTCGATTCCTGTGCCATCGCCCCGGCCGCGGCCACCAGAGCGAGTGCGGCCCCGCCGAGCGTGCGTGCGAGAAGGGATGTCATATGTCTCAGCCTCCAGCCGAAGATTGCCTCTCCGCGCCTCGCCGCCGGCCGTCTTTGCGGCTTTTCTATGGCAGGCGCGATCCTGACCCGGTATCCCTGCATAACGCGGAAATGGCAAGGCGCGAAAGGCCCTTGGGCAGAGAATCGCGCATCTGTGAGGGAGGGAAAGTCATGGCGGCGGTGCCGATGGTCGAACTCTGGCGGGGCGGGATGCTGGAAAGCACCCATCTCGGCCATGCGGTGATCTGCGATGCCGGCGGCATCGTCGCGGCCTGGGGCGACCCCGGCCGGGTGATCTTCCCGCGCTCCTCCTGCAAGATGCTCCAGGCGCTGCCGCTGGTGGAAAGCGGCGCGGCCGACGCGGCCGGGCTGACGCCGGCGCAACTGGCGCTGTCCTGCGCCAGCCACGAGGGCGCGGCGCTGCACGTCCACGCCGTGCGCGACTGGCTCGCCACGCTGGGCCTCGCCGAGGCCGACCTGCGCTGCGGCGCGCACGAACCCTATGACCGCGCCGAACGCGACCGGCTGATCCGCGCCGACGAAAGCCCCTGCCAGTATCACAACAACTGCTCCGGCAAACATGCCGGCATGCTGACCTATACAAGGCATGTGAAGGCCGGGCCGGATTACGTCGACCCCGGCCATCCGCTGCAACGCGCCATCCTGGAGGCGTTCGAGGCGGCGACGGGCGAGGCCTCGCCCGGCTTCGGCATCGACGGCTGCTCGGCCCCGAACTTCGCCTGCACGGTGGAGGGGCTGGCCCGCGCCATGGCCTTCTTCGCCACCGCCCCCGAAAGCGGCGGCGCCCGCCAGCGCGCCGCCCACCGGCTGACCCGCGCCATGGCCGCCTTCCCCGAGATGGTGGCGGGCGAGGGCCGCGCCTGCACCATCCTGATGCGCGCCATGGGCGGCCGCGTCGCGGTCAAGACCGGGGCCGAGGCGGTGTTCGTCGCGATCCTGCCCGATCCCGGCCTCGGCATCGCGGTGAAGATCGAGGACGGCAATTCCCGCGCCTCCGAGGCCGTGATCGCGGCGCTGCTGGAACGCTGCGGCGCGCTCGCCCCCGCCGCCGCCCGGCGCTACACGGCGGCGGTGCAACGCAACTGGCGCGGCCTGGAAACCGGCCTCCTCCGCCTCGCCGCCGGCTTCCCCGCCTGACCGCCCCGGCCCATTTTCTGTCCGGAAATATCCTGGGGGGAGGCGAAGCCGGGGGGCAAAGCCCCCCTCCCCGGCAAAAGGAAAGGCCCCCGCCAGAGGCGAGGGCCGTCCGTCGAGCAAGCACCCGGCGGCACAGGCTGGGTGGGGGCATTTGTCCGCACCACCGGGCTTGTCACTTGCTACGAGACCGTTATCGCCCGCCGCCATGGCGGAAATGGGAAGCCTTCGGGAAATTTCCGCGGTCATTCGGCGGCGGAATGATGGCGCCGCCGCCGGTTGATTTGCCGGGCGCATGATGTCAGCATCGGGGGCATGACGCTCCAGCCGCCGCTTCCCCCCTCGCCCATCCCCTTCGCCCCGCGCGAGGAGGAGCGGGTGAGCTTCGACCGGCGCGAACTCGGCCTGATCCTGTCGGTCTATGGCCGGATGGTCGCCTCGGGCGAGTGGCGCGACTACGGCATCGCGGCGCTCGGCGATGTCGCGGTGTTCTCGATCTTCCGGCGCACGGCGGAAGTGCCGCTCTACCGGATCGAGAAACGGCCCAGGCTGCGGTTGCGGCAGGGCCAATATGCCGTGCTCGGCGAGGGCGGGCAGGTGCTGCGGCGCGGGCAGGATCTGGCGCAGGTGCTGAAGGTCTTCGACCGCAAGCTGATCCGCCCCATCGACTGAACTCAGGGCGAGCGCGCGCCGTCGCCCGCCACCGGACCGGGCTGCGGCCGGCTGGCCGCGGCCTGCGGCGCGATGCGCCGGCGATGCGTCACCGGCCCGTCGCCGGCGGCGAGGATGCGCAGGATCGCCGGGTCGATCTCTTCCTCCACCACCGCCATATAGGCCGCCGTGGCGTGGATCATCCGGGTCTCCGACAGCACGATGGCGACATGGCCGCGCCAGAACAGCAGGTCGTTGCGTTGCAGCGGCGCGCCCTCGCGCACCGTCTCGCCGCAGGCCGACTGCATGTCGCTGTCGCCCGGCAGGGCGAGGCCGCAGGCGGCGAAGGCGATCTGCGCGAGGCCCGAGCAATCCAGCCCCGCCCGCGAATTGCCGCCCCAGAGATAGGGCGTGTGCAGGAAGCCCTGCGCCACCGTCGCCGGATCGCTGCGATACTGGCCGAGCGGCTTCAGATGCGTGGCCGGCACGAAGCCCTGCGGCGTCTCGGCCCAGGCGCCCGCCTGCCGGGCCACCCGGACGCGCGCGCCCATCGACAGCGCCGCCAGTTCGCGGGCCTGCACCTTCGGCGCCTCGTAGAGATGGCTGCCGGGCGTGGCGATCCAATGCGTCGGCTCCTCCGCCGGGCCGAGATCGGCCTCGCGCAGATAGCCGCAATAGCCGTCCTTGGCCGCCCGCAGGAAGGCCCAGCCCTCGTGCCGGTCGATCACCGTCACCGCCTCGCCCCAGAGCAGTTGCCGGTCGCGCGCGCCCTGCGGCGCGGCCAGCAGGTCGGCCACCGGCACCGCGACGCGGGCCGGCTCGCCGGCGGTGTAGCGGGGGGCGTCGACGCGGCCGCGCAGGCTGTCCAGCGCGGCGCGGCTGTTGGCGGGGGTCAGGCGGCGGTCCATGGTCACACTCCCAACATGGCGGGCAAGGCAAGCAACAGGGCCCGCGCCCCCTGCCCCGCCCCGCCCTTGGGGCGGGCCGGCGCGTCGGCGGGCGTGTGGCCGTAGATGTCGAAATGGATGTAGCGCGGATGGTCGGCGAAGCGGCGCAGGAACAGCGCGGCGGTGATCGAGCCGGCGAAGCCATAGCCCGGCGCATTGTCGAGATCGGCGATGCCCGGCTCGATCACGCTTTCGTAAGCGTCGTGGAACGGCAGCCGCCAGACCGGATCGGCCCCCGCCTTCGCCCCCGCCTCCAGCGCCTGCGCCAGCGCCGCGTCATCGGTGTAATAGGGCGCGAGATCGGGGCCGACCGCCACCCGCGCCGCGCCGGTCAGCGTCGCCATGGAGACCAGCAGCTCCGGGCTCTCCTCCGCCGCCCAGGCCAGCGCGTCGCCCAAGACCAGCCGCCCCTCGGCATCGGTGTCGTTCACCTCGACCGTCAGGCCCTTGCGCGAGCGCAGGATGTCCTTCGGCCGCATCGACCGGCCGGAGACGCTGTTCTCCACCGCCGGCACGATGACCCGCAGCCGGACCGGCAGGCCGAGCTGCATGATCATCTGCGCCAGCCCCAGGACGGTGGCCGCGCCGCCCATGTCCTTCTTCATCAGCAGCATCCCGGCGGAGGGCTTCAGGTTCAGCCCGCCGGTGTCGAAGCAGACGCCCTTGCCGACCAGCGTCACACTCGGCCCCCGGCTGCCCCAGCGCAGCGACAGGAGGCGCGGCGCCCGGTCCGATCCCTTGCCGACGGCATGGACCATCGGGAAATCCCGCTCCAGCGCCGCCCCTTTCACCACCTGCGTCGCCGCGCCGAAGCGGTCGGCCAGCGCGAGGAAGGCGGTCTCCAGCTCCTCCGGCCCCATGTCCTGCGCCGGGGTGTTGATCAGGTCGCGGGTCAGCCATTCCCCCGCCGCCATGGCGAGAATGCGCGCCTCGTCCACGCCCTCGGGGCATTTCAGGCCGGGCGGCACCCGGTCGGCAGGCTTGTAGCGGTCGAAGCGATATTGCGCGAGCAGCCAGCCCAGCGCCGCCTCCGCCGCCATGTCTTGCGGCAGGCCCGCGAAGTGCCAGTCGCCCGCCGGCAGCGCCGCCACGGCCTTGGCCAGCCCGAAGCGCGTGCGCGCCCGCGTTTTCGCGGTGCCGAGGCCGACCGCCGCCCCCGCCACCACGCCGCCCGGGCCGGGCAGCAGCGCCACCTCGCCCAGCCCCGCCTTGAAGGCCGCATCGCGCAGCCAGCAGGCGGTTTCCGCCGGTTGCGCCGCCAGCCAGCCCTCCAGCCCCTCGGCCTCCACCGCATGAAGCGGGCGGGAGGGCGATTGCGGATCGGCGAAGGCGGGGGACATGGCGATGGCTCCGGTATGACGCCCGTAGCCTAGCCATTCCGCCGCCCCCTGCAAGCCCGCTCGCGTTCAGAGCGACTGGTCGAGCAGCGCCTTGTCCACCGCGAGCGAGCGTTCCGCCACCCGCAAGAGCCGCGCCCAGACCGCCGAGAAGGCGGTGGCGTCGCCGATGTCGAGGCAGTGGCGCAGATCCGCCGCCACCGCGCCGAGGCTTTCCATCCCCAACTGCTCCGCCATGCGTTGCAGCCGCCGCAACTGCCGCGCCAGATCGTCGAGCTGCCGCGCGCGCACCCGCGCCGCCAGCCCCGACATGGTGAGCGCCAGTTCCCCCAGCGCCCGCGATACCACCTGTTCGGCCTGCATCGTGCCCAGATCGCGATACATCGCCGCCACCGGCTCCGCGTTCTGGCGCAACAGATCCTTCGGCCGCAAGACCGTCACCTCTGCCATAGGTCACATCCCAACCCGAATTTCACACCCGCCCCCATCCTGCGCCGCCAGCCTGAACAAAAGGTTGCCGGGCATGAAAGAAACCTCTCGAATTTTCCGCATCCGCATCGTAATCCGGCGCCATTGCCGCGCCAGACTGACGGAGACCCGGATGGACCACGCCAGACCGCTGCCCAACTACCTCGTGACCCGGTTCCACGGGTTCCACGCCACCACCTATCAAAGCAACAAGGCCTGGTATCGCCGCCTCGCCCAGCTCGGCCAGCATCCGCGGGCCATGATCATCTCCTGCTGCGATTCGCGGGTGCATGTGACCTCGATCTTCGGCGCCGACGAGGGCGAGTTCTTCATCCACCGCAACATCGCGGGCCTGGTGCCGCCCTACAGCCCCGATGGCGGCAATCACGGCACCTCGGCGACGGTGGAATATGCCGTGGCCGCGCTGAAGGTCGCGCATCTGATCGTGATCGGCCATTCCAATTGCGGGGGCGTGAAGGGCTGCGCCGACATGTGCAGCGGCAACGCCCCGGAACTGCTGGAGAAATCCAGCTTCGTCGGCCGCTGGATGGACATCCTGCGCCCCGGCTACGAGCGTGTCGCCCACCTGCCGGAGACCGAGCGCGCCCGCGCGCTGGAAAAGGAGGCCGTGCTGGTCAGCCTCGAAAACCTGATGACCTTCCCCTTCGTGCGCGAGGCGGTGGAGGGCGAGCTGCTCACCCTGCACGGGCTCTGGAACGACATCGGCGAGGGACGGCTGGAGCAGTTCGATCCGGCGCAGGGCGGCTTCGTCGCGCTCTGATCCCCTGGGGGCTATTGCCCCCAGGCCGCGTCCTGCATCTCGCGCAGGCGCGAGGCGGTGCGCTCGAATTCGAAGGCGCCGGTGCCTTCGGTGTAAAGCCGCTCCGGCGCGTCCGCCGCCGAGCAGATCAGCCGCACCTTCGCCTCGTAAAGCGCGTCGATCAGGGTGACGAAGCGCTTCGCCTCGTTGTAGTTCGAGGCGGAAAGCTGCGGCACATCCTCCAGGATCAGCACCCTGACCGCCCCGGCGATGGCGAGGTAATCGGCCGGCCCGAGCGGCCGCGCGCAAAGATCCCAGAAGGTGGCGCGGCCGACGCCATTGGCGAATCGCGGCAGTTCCACCGCGCGTCCGTTCACCTCCAGCAGCAGCGGCTCGCCCTGCGCGCCGCCCGAGAGATCGGCCCAGATCGCGTCGATGGCCGCCCCGCTCTGCCCCGCCGGGTGGAAATAGACCTGCGCGCCCGTCAGCCGGTGCTGGCGGTAGTCATGCGGGCTTTCCAGCTCCTGCACCACGAAACGCTCGCGGATCCAGGCGATGAAGGGCAGGAACAGCGCCCGGTTGAGGCCGTTCTTGTAAAGCTCCTCCGGTTCGCGGTTCGAGGTGGTGACGATCACCACCCCCTGCTCGGTCAGAAGCTGGAACAGCCGGCCCACGATCATCGCGTCGGTGATGTCGGTGATCTGCATCTCGTCGAAGGCGAGCAGGCGCAGCTCCTTCGCCACCGCCTCGGCCACCGGCTTCAGCGCGTCGTCCACCCCGCGCTGGCGCGCCGCGTGCATCCCCTTGTGGATTTCCTGCATGAAGGCGTGGAAATGCACCCGCCGCTTCTGCGCGATGCCGAGGTTCTCGACGAAAAGGTCCATCACCATCGACTTGCCGCGCCCGACGCCGCCCCAGAGGTAAAGCCCCTTCGGCGGCTGCGGCGGCTTGGCGAAAAGCCCGGCGAAGAGGCCGACCTTGCGCGTCGCGTTGGCCTCCAGCCAGGCGCGGAGGGTTTCCAGCACCGGCAGCACGGCATGTTGCGCCGGGTCGGCGCGCAGGCGGCCCTCGGCCACGCGGGCCTCGTAGATCTCGGTCAATGTCTGTCGCATACCGCCGTATACCGCGCCCGGCCGCGCCGGAAAAGATCAGAGCGTCACGATGGCCAGAACGTGCCCGGCCACGCGGACCAGACGCCCCTCCAGCACCGCCCCCTCCGGGAAGGGGGCGATGGCCTCGGTATAGCGCGCGGCGAAGCGCCCGGCCCCCATCGAAACCGACAGGGCGTGAAAATCGAAGATCCGGCGCGACAGCGGATATTGCGCCTTGTAGGCCGCCTCCTTCGCGACGAAGACCGCCAGCGGATCGGCCCCCGCCTCCTCGGGCCGAAGGATGGTGTCGTGCAGCGCGGGGTCGAGCGGGCGGTCGGGTTCCAGATCGACGCCGATGCCGCGCAGCCGCCCGGCCACGGCAAGCGCCGCATTCTCGCTATGGCTGATCGACCCCGCGATCCCCAGCGGCCAGAGCGGCGCACGGTCCGGCCCCGCCGGGATCGGGCGCGGGAGAAGGCCGAGTTCGGCCAGCGCCGCCCGCGCCGCCGCCCGCCCGGCGCGGAACTCGCGCTGGCGGCGCTGGATGCCGATGATACTCTCGCCCGGAAAGGTCGGCAGCTCGCCCGCCGGATCGGCCACGCCGACGCCGCAGCCCGGCGGC
>JBDHSR010000080.1:0-10995 GCA_039808305.1 Gemmobacter sp.
TCACCCATACCAATTCGAAGACGCATGAGATCATCCGGAACAACCTCTCCCGCTCCGCGATGTATGGCGGCCATATTGAGGGGGTCGGGCCGCGCTATTGCCCTTCGATCGAGGACAAGGTTGTCCGGTTTGCCGACAAGGACAGCCATCAGGTATTTCTTGAACCCGAGGGGTTGAACGACCATACGGTCTATCCGAACGGCATCTCCAGCTCGCTGCCGGTCGAGGTTCAGGAAGCCTATGTCCGCTCGATCAGGGGTTTGGAGCGGGCGGTCATCCTGCAACCGGCCTATGCCATCGAATACGACTATTTCGATCCGCGTGGATTGACGCCGACCCTGGAAAGCAAGGCACTGCCCGGATTGTACTTTGCCGGGCAGATCAACGGTACGACCGGATATGAGGAGGCGGCGGCGCAGGGCCTTGTGGCGGGCTTGAATGCGGCTCTGTCCTGCCAGAAACGCCCCCCCGTCATGTTCTCGCGGACCGACAGCTATATCGGTGTCTTGATCGACGATCTTCTGGTGTTTGGCGTGTCCGAGCCCTATCGGATGTTCACCTCGCGGGCCGAATTCCGGCTTCATCTGCGAGCGGATAATGCGGATCAGCGCTTGACACCCATGGCGATGGAGCTTGGCTGTGTCTCCGAAGAGCGGCGCCGGCTTTTCTCGACGAAAAGCGATCTGCTGGCGCAGGGCCGTGCGGCGCTTGGGCAGGTCTCCTTTACGCCGCGCGAAGCAGGCGAGTTGGGGATTGTCGTGAGGGGCGATGGTGGACGGCGCACCGCGCTTGAATTGCTGACCTTCCCGGAGGTCGAGCCTTCCATGATCGCTTCAGCCGTTCCGGAATTTGCGCATCTGCCGCAGACTATCCAGGACCAGCTCAAGATCGACGGACTGTACCAGAAATTCGCGGCGCGGCAGTTGGCGGATGCGGAAACGATCCGGCGCGACGAGGCGGTGGAAATTCCGGAACACTTTGACTATGCTGGACTTTCCGGCCTTTCCGGCGAATTGAGGCAGAAGCTGGATCGGCTTCGCCCCCGGAATATCGGACAGGCCGCGAGGGTGGAGGGAATGACCCCGGCTGCGCTGATCCTCATTCTCGCCCGTCTCCGCAAGGGCGGCAGTCGTTTGGCTTCCGCATGACGGATGGCAAGACGGAACTGGCCGGCGTCAGTGTTTCACGTGAAACAATTGCCCGGCTCGAACAATATTGCGCGCTCCTGACCAAATGGAATGCCGCAATCAATCTTGTGGCGAAATCTGGCATGTCGTCGCTTTGGGAGCGGCATGTCCTCGATTCGCTTCAGATCGCACGCCATCTTCCGGAGCGGCCGGTGCATTGGGTCGATCTGGGAAGCGGCGGAGGTCTGCCGGGCCTGATCGTGGCGATCGTGGCGGCGGAGCGGGATCAAGGGTCACGTTTCACCTTGGTCGAAGCCGATCATCGCAAATGCGCTTTCCTGCTGAACGCGGCCCGCGAGCTGAATTTGCCGGTTTCTGTCCGCTCGGAACGGATCGAGGAGATCGAGCCCTTGCAAGCGGATGTCCTGTCCGCCCGGGCGCTTGCGTCGCTGGATATTCTGTGTGGATATGCGTCACGCCATCTTGATAAGGATGGTATAGCGGTCTTTCCGAAAGGGGAGCGTGCTTCCGACGAGATTGCGGAGGCCAGGCGCAACTGGCATTTCGAGCTCGAAGCGTTCTCCAGCTTGACCAATCCGCAAGCCACTATCCTCAAGTTGCAGCATATCCATCATGTCTGATCCGTCCCGCCCCAGGCAACCGAAGATCATCGCCATCGCCAATCAGAAGGGCGGCGTGGGAAAGACGACGACCGCGATCAATCTCGCGGCCGGCCTCGCGGAGCTTGGCGCCCGGGTGCTTCTGGTCGATCTGGATCCGCAGGGAAATTCCTCCACCGGGCTGGGCGTGGATGCGGCGGATCGCAAGATCACATCCTATGACGTGCTGCTCGAGGATATGTCGATCACGCAGGCGATACGGGATACCCTGGTGCCGAACCTGTTGATCTGCCCGGCGAATTCCGACCTTGCCTCCGCCGATATAGAGCTTGTCGCCAATGAGAAGCGGAGTTTCCTGCTGCATGACGCATTGCGGCAGCGCGACATAGACGCGCTCGGTCTCGACTATATCCTGCTGGATTGTCCTCCGTCGCTCAGCCTTTTGACGGTGAATGCGCTTTGCGCCGCTCATTCCGTTCTGGTGCCGCTCCAGAGCGAGTTCTTCGCGCTGGAAGGGCTGTCGCAACTGATGATGACGATCCGCAAGGTGCGTGAGACCGCAAATCCGAATCTGCGGATCGAAGGCGTGCTGTTGACCATGTATGACAGGAACAAGCTCTCGCAGCAGGTGGAGCAGGATGTGCGCCAGACCCTGGGCGATCTGGTCTTTCAGACGATCGTGCCGCGAAACGTGCGGGTCAGCGAGGCGCCGTCCTATGCCATGCCGGTCCTGACCTATGATGGCAGTTCGAAGGGCGCGAAGGCCTATCGGGCATTGGCGCTGGAAATCGCCGCCCGGCATGGCATTATGCGGCCGGCAACGGGAGGGGCATGAGCATGGAGAAGAAGATGGAGCGCCGGGGTCTGGGGCGGGGTCTGTCGGCGCTGATGGCGGATATTTCTCCGGTTGGCCAGGCGGGGATCGAAGCCGCTGCCGGGCGCCGCACCGATCTGTTGGCCATCGAGCGGCTGCGCCCCAATGCGGACCAGCCGCGACAGGCGTTTTCGCAGGAAAATCTGGAGGATCTGGCGGCTTCGATCCGCCAGAAGGGTATCCTGCAACCGATCATCGTCCGGTCGATCCCCGATACCGACGGTTACGAGATCGTGGCGGGTGAACGCCGCTGGCGGGCCGCGCAAATGGCGCAGCTGCATGAGGTTCCGGTCATCATCCGGGATTTCAACGATCAGGAAGTTCTCGAAATCGCCATCATCGAGAATATCCAGCGTGCGGACCTCAATGCGATCGAAGAGGCGACAGCCTATCGTCAGCTGATGGACAAGTTCAGCCATACGCAGGAACAACTGGCGGTCGCCCTTTCCAAGAGCCGCAGTCATATCGCCAATCTGCTGCGCCTTCTCAGCCTTCCCGAGGATGTGAAGGCGCTGGTGAAGGACGGCGCCTTGTCGGCGGGGCATGCCCGCGCGCTTGTCACCTCGCCGAAAGCCTCTGCGCTGGCGAAAACCATCGTTGATCGTGGCCTGTCGGTTCGCGAGACCGAGGAACTGGTGCGCAAGCCGATACCGGACGGGGGCCGGCGTGGGGGAGGCGGCAAGGGCGATGGCGGCAAGGATTCGGATACGCGCGCGCTGGAGGCCGATCTGTCGGCCAATCTGAAGATGCTGGTGACGATCCGGCATGAGGGAAACACCGGCAAGGGCGTCATCTCCGTGCGCTACAATTCGCTCGACGACCTCGATCTGCTCTGTCGCGTCCTTTCCCAGATTCCCCGCGACATGGAGTTCTGAGCACCGTCTCAGATGTCCACCGCCAGCTCCGCCAGAATCGCGTTGAGCAGCGGGCGGCCTTTGTCGGTGACGCTCAGCGTGTCGTCGGAGTGCTGGAGCAGGCCCAGATCCTTCAAGCCGGCCAGCCGTGATCCCGGCAGATCGCGACCGGTGAAACCGGCCAGCCTGGAGAGCTGGATGCCGTCGCGCAGCCGCAGACCCATCAGAAGATATTCCATGGCCTGTTCTTGTGGGGAGAGGGCGGTCGGATTGTCCGCGACACCTCCGGCAGACATCGCCTCGGCCAGCCAATCCGCCGGCCGCTCCGTTGCCGCTGTCGCATGGCGCCGGTGGTCGTATGTCAACCTGCCATGGGCTCCCGGTCCGATCCCGGCATAGTCGCCGCCGGTCCAATAGATGCGATTATGCCGCGACTCCTGACCGGGGCGGGCGTGATTGGAGACTTCATAGGCCGGCAGACCGGCTTCGGCGCACATGGTTTGGGTAAGATCGAAGAAATCGGCGGCCAGGTCTTCCGGGGGCAGCCCCTTCAACTGGCCCCGCGCAAAGCGCTCGCCGAAGACCGTGCCGTCCTCGATGGTCAATTGGTAGAGCGACAGATGGCTCGTCCCGATCCGCAGCGCCTCGGCCAGTTCGTTTTCCCAGTCGGAAAGGCTCTGATATTGCCGCGCATAGATCAGATCGAAGGAAACACGGTCAAAGGTCGATTGCGCTATGTCGATGGCGCGCCGCGCCTCCGACAGGTCATGCTTGCGGCCGAGCCGCCGCAGATCGGTATCGTTCAACGCCTGCACGCCGAGGGATGTCCGGTTGACGCCGGCCGCCCGAAAATCCGCGAATGCGCTGGTTTCGACCGAGCCGGGATTCGCCTCCAGCGTGATTTCCACCTCGTTGGAAAAGGCCCAGTGGCGGCTTGCCGCGTCGATGATCGCGGCCACCGTTTCCGGTGCCATCAGAGAAGGCGTGCCGCCGCCGAAATAGATGGTCTGGAGCGACCGGCCGGGCACCAGTTCCGCGATGCGCGCCATTTCGCGAAGATAGGCCTGCTTCCAGGCGGCCTGATCTATCCGCGTCGCGACATGGCTGTTGAAATCGCAATAGGGGCATTTGGATTCGCAGAATGGCCAGTGGACATAGAGACCGAAGCCGCCATTTTGCCAATCTTCCATCGCGGTGGGCTCCCCTATCGGCCGAAGCTTTCGACAAGCTTGCCGAAGGCCCGCGCGCGGTGGCTGATCTTGTTCTTCTCCCACCGATCCATCTCGCCGAAGGTCTGGGTGTGGCCGTCGGGCTGGAAGATCGGATCGTAGCCATGCCCCTGATCGCCCCGTCCCGGCCAGACGATCCGGCCCGGCATCCGGCCCTCGAAAACTTCGTCATGCCCGTCGGGCCAGGCCAGAACCAGGGTGCAGCAGAAGGATGCGGTCCGCGGGAAGGGGGCCCCGACGCGTTCGAGCTCCGCCCAGGTGCGGGCCATGGCGAGGCCGAAATCGCGGCCCTGCGGCGTGGTCGCCCAATCGGCGGTATAGACGCCGGGCGCCCCGCCGAGCGCATCGACCGCCAGACCGGAATCATCGGCCAGGGCGGGAAGGCCGGAAGCCTGGGCCGCCGCATGCGCCTTGATCCGCGCATTGCCGACAAAGCTGTCCTCGGTCTCTTCGGGTTCGGGAAGACCCAAAGCGCCGGCGGAAACCACGTCGATCCCATAGGGGGCAAGCAAGTCGGCGATCTCCTCCAGCTTGCCCTTGTTATGGGTCGCGATGACCAGCCGCTTGCCCGAGAACATCCGCATCGTCACGCCACCGCCAGAGTCTGAAGCCGGACCAGCTCGGCGATGCCGTCCTGCGCGAGATCGAGCAGTTGGTCCAGCTCGCCGCGGCTGAAGCTCGCACCTTCGGCCGACATCTGGACCTCGATCAGCCGGTTCCGGCCGGTGAGGATGAAATTCCCGTCGGTGCCGGCGCTGGAATCCTCGGCATAGTCCAGATCGAGCACCGGCTGGCCGGCATAGATACCGCAGGATATGGCGGCAACATTGTCGATGACCGGATCCGAGACGATGGCGCCCGACTTCAGCAGGCGGTTGATCGCCAGGCGAAGCGCCACCCAGCCCCCGGTGATCGAGGCGCATCGGGTGCCGCCATCGGCCTGGAGTACATCGCAATCCACGACGATCTGCCGTTCGCCGAGCGCGGACCGATCGATCCCGGCCCGCAGCGCGCGGCCGATCAGCCGCTGGATCTCCACGGTGCGGCCGCCCTGCTTGCCGACGGCGGCCTCCCGCCGGGTGCGGGTATTGGTGGCGCGCGGCAGCATGCCGTATTCCGCTGTCACCCAGCCCAGCCCGGTATTCTTCAGGAAGGGCGGCGCCTTTTCCTCGATGGTGGCGGTGCAGAGGACATGGGTATCCCCCATGCGGATGAGGCAGGATCCTTCGGCATGTTTCGTGACATGCGTGTCGATGCTGACGGATCGCAACTGATTGAGGGCTCGCCCGGAAGGCCGCATCTGAACTGTCCTTGTCCAAGAGTCCGCGCCAATTACTCCCGCCGCTGTTCTTGATGCAACCGTTATTGACGCTGTCGGTCGGGCGACCTTAATTGAAGCGGAGAATATATGGATCTGCCATGTCGGACGGCCAGAAAATCCTGTCGGAGCTCAACGAACGGTCGCGGGAAGTGTTCCGGCGGGTGGTGGACAGCTATCTCGCCTCCGGCGAGCCGGTCGGCTCGCGCACCCTGACCCGCGATTTCTCCGAGCGGATCAGTGCGGCGACGATCCGCAATGTCATGCAGGATCTGGAATATCTGGGGCTGCTCGACAGCCCTCATGTCTCGGCCGGCCGAATTCCGACCCAGCTTGGCCTGCGGCTTTTCGTGGATGGCCTGCTGGAGGTCGGTGCCGTCGCGATTGCCGACCGGGAAATGCTGGACGCCACGCTGGGCGAGGATGCGCCGGATGTCACGGCCCTGCTCGACCGGGTGGGGGCGGTGCTGTCGGGGATCACCCGGGGGGCCTCGATCGTGATGGCGCCCAAGCATCAGGAAGCGCCGATCCGGCATGTGGAATTCGTCAATCTGGCGCCGCAGCGGGCGCTGGTGGTGCTCGTTTTCGCCGATGGCCAGGTGGAGAACCGGATCTTCACGCCGCCGCCCGGTCTCACACCCTCCGCGATGCGCGAGGCGGCGAATTTTCTCAACGCGTTGGCCGAAGGGAAAACCCTGTCCGATCTGAGCGGCAGCGTCCGCCAGGATATTGCCCGGCGCCGGCAGGAGATCGACACGCTGGCCCGCGATCTGGTCGATCGGGGTCTGGCGGTCTGGGAACATGCGGGGGAACAGTCGGAACGGCTGATCGTCCGCGGCAGGGCGAACCTGCTCGAAGGCGCCGGCGAGGCCGAGGAGCTCGATCGTGTCCGCCGGCTGTTCGACGATCTCGAACGCACGCGCGATCTTGCCGATTTTCTCGATTTGACCGAGGCGGGCGAGGGTGTGCGCATTTTTATCGGTTCCGAGAACAAACTCTTTTCACTTTCGGGTTCCTCTTTGGTCGTCTCTCCCTATATGAACGCGGACCGGAAGATCATCGGCGCTGTGGGGGTGATCGGTCCGACCCGCCTCAACTACGGGCGCGTCGTTCCGGTCGTGGATTATACCGCGCAGCTTGTCGGGCGGATGGTATCCGACCGCAGCCGGGGGTGAGGATGGAAGACGAGGTGAAGGATATGGCGCAGGATCAGGCGGAACCGAAGGGCCCGGTGCTCGAGGAGCTTGAGGAATATATCGGGGCCGACGAGCTTGAGGCGTTGCGGGCCGAACGGGATGAGCTGCGGGACAAGTTCATGCGGGCGCTGGCGGATGCGGAGAACGCCCGCAAGCGCGGCGAGCGGGATCGGCGCGAGGCCGAACAATATGGCGGCTCGAAACTCGCGCGCGACATGCTGCCGGTTTACGATAACCTGCGCCGTGCGCTGGATGCGGTAACGGAAGAAAGCCGGGGCCAGTCCGCCGCGCTGATCGAAGGCGTGGAGCTGACGCTGCGCGAGCTTCTGTCGGTGCTCGGCCGGCATGGTGTCACGCCGGTCGCGCCGGAGATCGGCGATACCTTCGATCCGCAATTCCATCAGGCGATGTTCGAGGCGCCGGTGCCGGGCACTAAGGCGGGTCAGATCATTCAGGTGATGACCGAGGGCTTCGTCCTGCATGACCGCCTGCTGCGCCCCGCGCAGGTCGGCGTCAGTTCGAACACCGCCGGCTGAGGCGGGAGTGTTTCACGTGAAACATCCGGGCGCTGGCTAATCGGCCAGCGCCTGTTTCATGTCATAGATCAGCTTCAGCGCGGCCATCGGCGACAGATCGTCGGGATTGACCTCTCTCAGTTGCGCCTCGACCGCGGACGGCTTGACCTCGGCCTTCGGGGGCGGAGGCGGGGCTGCCCGGAACAGCGGCAGGTCGTCGATCAGCGCGCGCTGTTTCGCACCGACCGACCGCTCGCCCGCTTCCAGCATCTCCAGCACCGCCTTCGCCCGGTCGATCACCGAGGCGGGCAGGCCGGCCAGCCGCGCCACCTGCACCCCGTAGGAGCGATCCGCCGCGCCCTTGCGGACCTCGTGCAGGAAAATCACCTCGCCCTCCCATTCCTTCACCGAAACGGTGGCGTTCTCCACCCCCGCAAGCTTCCCGGCCAGGGCGGTCATCTCATGGTAATGCGTCGCGAACAGGGCGCGGCAGCGGTTGACATCGTGCAGATGTTCCAGTGTCGCCCAGGCGATCGACAGGCCGTCATAGGTGGCGGTGCCGCGTCCGATCTCATCGAGAATGACCAGGGCCCGGTCATCGGCTTGGTTCAGGATGGCAGCGGTCTCGACCATCTCCACCATGAAGGTGGAGCGTCCGCGCGCTAGATCGTCCGAGGCGCCGACCCGGCTGAACAACTGGCTTACCAGGCCGATATGGGCCGTCCGTGCCGGCACATAGGAACCGGCTTGCGCCAGAACCGCGATCAGGGCGTTCTGGCGCAGGAAGGTCGATTTACCGGCCATGTTCGGGCCGGTCAGCAGCCAGATCGCGGGAATCCGCTCTTCGGTCAGCAGGCAATCATTCGCCACGAAGGGCCCGCTTCCCTGCCGCCGCAGCGCCTTCTCGACCACCGGATGCCGGCCGCCCTCGATATGGAAGGCATGGGAGGCATCGACCCGCGGCCGCACCCAGTCCTCCGTTGCCGCCAGTTCGGCGAAGCCCGCCGCCAGGTCGAGTTCGGCCAGTCCCGCCGCCGCCACGCCGATCTGCCCCGCCGCCGCAAGGATCGCGTCGCGCAGCAGGACGAAATGCCGCTTCTCGATCTCCAGCGCATGATTGCCGGCATTCAGGATGCGCGTTTCCAATGCGCTCAGCTCCAGCGTGGTGAAACGCACCTGATTGGCCGTGGTCTGCCGATGGATGAAGATCTCGTTCAGCGGGGGGGCCAGCATCTTCTCGGCATGGGTCGAGGTGGTTTCGATGAAATAGCCGAGCACATTATTATGTTTGATCTTCAGGCTCTGAATCCCCGTTCGCGCGATGAAATCGGCCTGCATCCCGGCGATCACGCCCCGGCCTTCGTCCCGCAGCCGCCGCGTTTCGTCCAGATCCGTGTCGAAACCGCCGGCGATGAAGCCGCCATCGCGGGCCAGAAGGGGTGGCTCGGCCACAAGGGATTGATCCAGAAGGGAAATCAGATCGTCATTCCCGACAAGACCACCGGCCGCCTGGGCGAGAAGCGCATCCTCCGATCCTGTGATCATCCCGGCGATCAATGCCGCCTGGCCCAGGCCGTTGCGGATCGCCGCAAGGTCGCGCGGGCCGCCACGGTCCAGGGCGAGCCGCGACAGGGCCCGGTCCATGTCCGGCACCCGCCGCAGCGCGTCGCGCAGCTCCTCACGCAGGCGCGGCTGGTCGAGCAGGAATTCCACCGCGTCCAGCCGGTTGCGGATCAGATCCAGGTTGCGCGAGGGCGAGGAGAGCCGCCGCTCCAGCAGCCGCGCCCCGCCGGCGGTGACCGTCCGGTCCACGGTATCCAGCAGCGAACCCGCCCGCCCGCCGGAGAGGGCCGAGGTGAGTTCCAGATTGCGCCGCGTCGCCGCGTCGATCTGCATCGCGCCGCCCGGCATCTCGCGCAGCGGCGGACGGAGCAGCGGCAGCTTGCCGCGCTGGGTAAGGTCCAGATAGTCGACCAGCGCCCCCATCGCCGCCAGTTCCGCCCGCCCGAACATGCCGAACGCCTCCAGCGTGCCGACCTGCCACAGCGCGCAGAGCCGCCTTTCAGCGCCAGCCGAGTCGAACCCCGTTCGCGCGATCATCGTTGCCGAAGCGCCCAGATCGGCGATCACCGGGCCGACCTCGCTTTCCAGCGCCTCGCTGATCAGCACCTCGCGCGGGGCGAGCCGGGCCAGTTCCGGCGACAGGCGCGCGCGGGGGCAGGGCATCACCCGCAACTCTCCGGTGGATATGTCGGTCCAGGCCAGTGCGCCCTCGTCGCGGATCTCGGCCCAGGCGCAGAGGAAATTGTGCCGCCGCGCCTCCAGCAGGGAATCCTCGGTCAGCGTGCCCGGGGTGACCAGCCGCACCACATCGCGCCGCACCACCGATTTCGAGCCGCGCTTCTTCGCCTCCGCCGGGTCTTCCATCTGTTCGGCGATGGCGACGCGAAATCCCTTGCGGATCAGGGTGAGCAGATAGCCGTCGCCGGCATGCACCGGCACGCCGCACATCGGGATCGGCTCGCCCAGATGCACGCCGCGCTTGGTCAGCGCGATGTCCAGCGCCTCCGAGGCGGCCACCGCGTCGTCGAAGAACATCTCGTAGAAATCGCCCATCCGGTAGAACAGGATCGCATCGGCATATTGCGCCTTGATCTCCAGATATTGCGCCATCATCGGCGTCACGCTGTCGTCGCTCACTCGTCCATCTCCCTGCCGGCGCGACGACCCTACAAAACGGTTCCGGCATGGAAAAGCGGCAATGCGGCGTTGGCAGGCCGTGGCCGGAGCGCTAAGAGGAACGGGAACTCCCGCAGGATGGCCCCCTGATGACCAAGAGCAAGATCACCGCCGAAGAGGCGCTCGCCTATCACCTCGAACCGCGCCCCGGCAAATACGATATCGTCGCCTCGACCCCGATGGCGACGCAGCGCGACCTGTCGCTGGCCTACAGCCCCGGCGTCGCGGTGCCGGTGCATGCCATCGCCGAGCGGCCGGAGACCGCCTATGACTATACCGTCAAGGGCAATATGGTCGCCGTGATCTCCAACGGCACCGCCATTCTCGGCCTCGGCAATCTCGGCGCGCTGGCCTCGAAGCCGGTGATGGAGGGCAAGGCGGTGCTGTTCAAGCGCTTCGCCGATGTGAACGCCATCGACATCGAGCTGGATACCGAGGATGCGGAGGAGATCATCAAGGCCGTCAGCCTGATGGGCCCCACCTTCGGCGGCATCAATCTGGAAGACATCAAGGCGCCGGAATG